>JANOYI010000232.1:0-14529 GCA_031428795.1 Ilumatobacteraceae bacterium
AGATGCGCAACGGTCGCGGGCTTGGAATCGTTCGCTCTCTTGCCGACGACGTGTCCGTTGCTGTGAACGACGGCCGGCTGGTCATCGTCTGTCGCAGTCGCCACTAGGCGGCCACACTCCGCCGCCGCCACCACCGATTCATTTTTCGTCTGTGTCGGCCCCGCGGGTCAGTGAGCTGTTCGCTGACACAGTCCTCGCTGAGACGCGAAACGGCCGACGCTCTGAGAGCGTCGGCCGAATCGCATGAGTGGGGGCACTCAGTTCTTGTTGACGCGGTCCTTGACGGCGTCGACGCCATCCTCGATCTTGTCCTTGACCTTGTCGAGGCCGTCCTTCACATTGCCGACGGCCCTGTCGGTCTTGCCTTCGCGCTTGAGATCGTCGTTGTCCGTGAGGGCGCCGGCGGCTTCCTTGATACGACCTTTGATTTCGTCGGGCTGTGCCATGGTTCCGTTCCTTTCGGGTGTCGGTGCTGACGTTGGCGAGGGGTTGCCTTCGTCAGCTGTCAGTACCCCACCGTTGCGGCGGTCAAACATCCGTCGCTTCACCATCATTGCGATCAAGGCCGCCGCGCCGATTGCGCCGAGCACCAGCAAGTTGCGAGTGGTGGTGGAACGCTTGCCGTGACCGGTGGCTCGCATCAATCGGCGAGCAGGACCCGCGGCCGCTGCGCTGACAGCATGCGAGACCTCTTGTAGCAGATGGCTCGCTGCCTCCACGCCGCTCGCCGTAGCGGAGCCCATGGTGTCCACGAGATGTGAGGGAACTGCGAGTGTCATTGGTGTCTCCTGCGCTAGCTAGTGATACGCGAGCCGAGCCCGATGTGCGCGGTTGCACACTGGCTGTACCCGGCGGCGCGCAATCCGAAACGACTAGGTTTCGATTGCCCGCGCGTGGGGTAGCAATGATGATGCCCTCGCGACAGTCACAGCCGACCTTGCCGGGTTACGTGGCCGCACTGTTGGCAGCAGCGCTGGTGGTGGCGTTGCCGCTTGTCGCACAGCATGTCGATGGCTCTGCCGACGAGTTCAGTACCGAGCGGTTCGCATTCGTGCCAGCTGTCGGCTGGGCCGTCTGTGCGGCGCTGGCGGCAGTGATCTGTACTCGCCATGTACAGATTTCAGCACGACGGACAATGCAGGTCGGTTCAGGTTTGGCGCTCGCGTACGACGCGCTTCCGGTGCTGCTGCTGACTCCCTGGCTGATCGCCGTGCTTGCCGCATGGACCGGGTACTTCCTCTTGATGACGGTTGCGATCGCGTTGTGCGTGTACCACGTCGTCCTTCTCGTTCCCCGGTTGATGGCCGACCCGACGCCCAATTGGGTGCCGGGCGCGCCAGTGGTCAGCCTGGTCGTCGCGAACGTCTTCGTCGACAATCAGACACCCGCCGATGCGGCGCAACAGCTCGTCGGCTCGGGGGGCGACGTCGTGGTAATCGTCGAAAGCACGGCGGACTTCATGACAGTGTTCGACTCTCAGGGTGGCGCCGACACCTACCCGAATCGGGTTGTCGACCCGGACACAGGGAGCGATTACGCGGTGGCGCTGGTCACCAATCGAACGCTTGGACCGCGCTCACAGTTTTGCACCATCGGCGCACTGCGAGTCGTGCTCGCGGAGATCGAAACGGACGGTGCAAACCTGCTCGTTGTTGCTCTCAACCCCATGGCGACGTTCGATTCGGGTGGCCACGAAACCTGGATGGAGCAACTGCAGGCGCTGGAAGACTTTCTTCCCACCCTGGACGGCCCGGTCGTTCTCGCTGGCGATCTGAACAGCACCCGCTTTCGGCCAGAGTTCGAGCGAATCATGGCGCTTGGTTACACGGATGCCATCGACGCCCTCGGCAAGGGTCTGAGCGCGTCGTTCAAGCTCGCAGCAGGCAGTGCGCTTGGTGGGGTGGTGCGCTTGGATCACGCCCTGACCAACTCCGAGGTTCACGGTGTGTCGATGAAGAACCTGAAGGCATGCGGCAGCGACCACCTCCCGTTCCAAGTCGAGCTGGCCGTACGCGTCAGCAGGTGACCGCGAGAGAGCCAAGCAGGACTGGGGCGGCGCTACGGGCACGGTGCGCCGCCCCAATCCTGTGGCGACATGACGGGAGGCATGTCTGAAACAACGGGTACCCGAGACCTGCGGTCACTACACCTGCAATCTTCAGCTTTCCTTGCCTGGCCGAAAGCCGTTTGAGCGCTCACCGGTGAGGGAATAGGGAGGCGTGATGACAGACGTGGTCGTGGTAGCCAACACAGTAAAGATTCCGAAGAAGGACGTTCGCGAGCTCGAGGCGGCGCTCGCCGCCGCCGGTTTCGCCAAGGTGAAGATCGTGAAGGTGCAACGCGGCAGTGACGCCAAAGCTGCAGCGGCGAAAGCCGTCAAGAACGGAGTTGATGTCGTTGTCGTGTGCGGTGGCGACGGCACCGTGCGTGCTGCGGCCGAAGCACTTGTCGGCACCCGCTCGGCCCTCGCGGTCGTGCCCCGTGGTACGGCGAATCTGTTCGCTTCGGGACTAGGTCTCCCCAGCGACATCGATGACATTGTCGGGTTGATTGCCCGCCAGGAACAGCACACGATCGATACCGCGACCTGCAACGGCCACACCTTCTGCGTGATGGCAGGCGTCGGCTTCGACGTTCGCATGCTCGACGGTGCGGAGGACGGCAAGGAGCGCATGGGAACCCTCGCCTACGTTGCCTCAGGTGTGCGCGCGGCGCGTCATCGCACCCTCTTCACTACAACTGTCACTGTCGACGGCACAGAACGCTTTCAAGGCGAAGCGAGCTGTGTGCTGGTGGGTAATGCCGGTCGGCTGAAGGCGGGCATCGAAGCGTTCCCGGGCGCGACACCGACGGATGGCTTGGTACACGTCGCAATCGTGACCGCCACTGGGCTTCGCCAGTGGGGCGGCATCCTCGCGGCCGCTGCTGTGCGTAAGCCGGAATGGTCTCGCAATGCACTCCTCAACGAGGGCACGGAGATCATCATGGAGTTCCCGAAGAAGCAGCACTTTGAGCTGGACGGCGGCGTCAAGACCCGCGCCAAGCGCCTTGAATTCAAGGTCCGTCCGCGCTCACTTCACGTTGTTGCGCCTGCGATGGAGAGGTAGTCGACGGGTCAATACCCTGAGGGTCGTCGCTGACAGGGTCACCCAACCGTTGGGCCCGGCCACCGAACATGATTGCCACGATCGTGAACCAACCCCAGCCGATCGCCAAGCCGGCGAGCACGTCGGTGAGCCAGTGCACGCCCAGCAAGGCGCGGGTTGCTGCGACGGACACTGCAATCAAGGTTGCGCATGCGCCAAGAGCTGTTCGGGTACGACGGTGTCGATCCCTTCCCAACACCAACGCAATGGCGGAGAACGTCGCGGAGGCCGCGACGGTATGACCTGACGGGAACGAGTATCCGTGGGCGGCGACCAATCGCAACACCGATGGTCGATCGCGGCTGACGAGCACCTTCAACACGTTGCTGAGCGCAAGTTGGCCGAGGCCAACGGTGGCCACGAAGGCGAACACCTCGAGGCTTCTCCGGCGGGCATAGTCGACAGCGGCAACCGTGGTGAGGGCGGCAATTACGAACGGAGTGCTGCCCAAATGGGTGGCCCATCGCAGCACGTCGACCGTGTCCGAGCTGCTGTGGTGAGAGCCCCACCCGGCGACCCATCCGTCGGCCTCTGCGAGCCAATTATTGTTGTCGATCAGGCTCAGCAACGCACCGACGAAGAGTGCAACCACGAACATCACCAGGAAGCTGGCTGTCAGCAGGAAGCCGCCGGCCGTCTTACGGTCCATCCGTTCGCGCAGAAAGCGGGAGAGCTTTGGGTGAGCGAGAATGCTCTGGCGAACCGCCCGCTCCTCGACCGCGGTGTCCAACAGGTCAACGCGCATTCGTCGCGAGACCGACAAGCCGAATGCCAGAAGGGCCGCGCACACGCCGCAGAGCACGACCACCAGCGTCACGCTCAAGGAGTTGTCCTTCGGCGCTCGGCATGTCGAAGGACGATGGCGGTGACGGCCACCGCGGCGCCGCCGAGCAGGGCCCCCATCACAACGTCGGTGAAGTGGTGCATACCGCGGTACATCCTGGCAAGGCTGACGAGAATTGGTAGCAACGCGGCCACCACGACAGCTGTCCAGCGGAGCCAACGGTTGCGCGTGCGCCAGAAGACGACGACGGCGATGGCGCTATAAGCGACCGCAGCCGCGACGTGGCCCGACGGAAAGCTCGAGCCGACGGGCGATGAGTCCAGTCGCGGCACGTCCGGCCGCGGCCGGTTGACAATGGTGGTGATTGTGATGAAGGCCATGGCCTCCAGGACCAGTGCTACCACCACCATTGACGGCTCCAACCAGCGCTTCCACCGAACCAGCATGGCTGTGGCCACGATCGCCGTCACGACAACTTTGACCACTGTGTCGGCCATCATCGAGCCGACGAAGCTCAGCGAGTTGAGCGTCGGAGTTCGTTGTTCGACGAACCAATCCGTGATCTCTCGGTCGAGGCGCGGCCACCATGCGTCAGACCGACGGGTCAGCAGCCATCCCACTGCACACCACACGACGGTGAACAGAAGATATGCGCTGCCCAGAGCGCCGACCTCGCGCCGCCCGAGCACCCACGTCTCACGCAGGCGCGGATGGGCGTGGTCGGGCTGTTCGCGAGTGCTGCCGCCGTGGGTGTTCACGGAGCCTGCAGCCGCCGGCGGGTGAACGTCAGCAGGCAAAAAGCGCCATAGGCGACGAAGCCGACGCCCACGATGACCACCACGAACACTCCCCAGGGTTCTGTCGCAACTCGACGCAGGGCACCGTCCAAGCCGGTCGCCTCGCTGGCGACATACGAGACCGCCGAACGGACCAGGAAGAACCCAACCAAGCCGAAGCCGATGCCGCGACCAATCTCGCCGACTGCGCCCAGTCGCTTCGTCCACCGCAGGCGCGTTGGGGGAAGGCCACCAAGGTTCAACTCGTCGTTGACGTCCAGCGAGAAGCCCTTCTTCATTCGATAGAGGCCGACGCAGATGACGATCACTCCAACGGCTCCGATGACGAGCCGACCAGCGGTGTGCGACATGACCGATTCCGACATGTCCGTCACCTGGGTGTTGCCGTCGGGGTCCTCTGAGGAGTTTCTTGCCAGCGCAAGAGCGCTGACCGCGAACGCGCTGTACGCAATGGCGCTGACGACGTAGCCAAGGCGGTGCAGGATGGCCTCAGCGTCGGTGCCGCCGGGTAACAGCGCCGACACAACGCGCCATGCGGCGTAGAGCAACATGCCCGTTGCGAGTAGCACCAACAAAAGTGTGCCACCCGTGCTCGATGCCACCGTCTTGATGGCGCCGGTCGGGCTCGCTTCCTGTTGGTCACTCACCGGCGCCTTGCTCCAGCCGGATGCCTCGGCGGCGACCGCCAGCATGAGGAAGCCGGCCATGAGATACACCACGCCCTTGGCAAACCACCCGACTCGCCCGACCTTGATGATCGCGGGATGGTCCGTGCTGAGACGACGAAGCGGGTTGCGATTGCGACTGGTCGCCGGCACGTCAGAGTAGGAATTTGGCACAGCCTGCTGTTCCCCGCAGGCTTCGCTCTCAAACCCGCAGGCGATGGTGGACCGTGGCCGCCGCCCAATGTCGACCTCGCGCTCGCCGCACTCGGGCTGTTTGCCGACATGCCCGAGGACGCTGGCGAAGCCATCTTCACGCCAACGCGCATCGTCGACTGGCTCGCGCACGCAATGGAGGAGTACGAGGAACGCCCCCTGAGGTTCCGACCCCGCGCCGTGTATCTCGGCGACGTCTAAACGGGGAGGGCGACGGCGGCCATCGCGATGGCCAGCGCATGGCCGAGATTGAGCGAGTCGACACCGCGATGCATCGGAATGCGCACGTCGAACTGTGTGGCCTGGCGAGCCTCGTCGGTGAGGCCGGGGCCCTCGGCACCTGCGACCAGCGCGACCTTGTCGGGCATGCCCATGTCGAAGAGGCTGTTGGCCTCGGCGGCGGGCGTGAGCGCCCAGGTCTCGAAGCCAGCGTTGTTGAGATACTCGATCGGGTTCGGCCATCGCTCGCAGCGCACGACTGCGAGATGCAACATCTCGCCCATCGAGACGCGCACTGCGCGACGCGAATAGGCGTCGGCGCACGTGGGGTCGAGCAGCATTGCGTCGAAGCCCAGAGCGCGCGCTGACCGCGCGACCGCGCCTACGTTTTCCTTGTCGTTCGAGCCCTCGAGCACCACAACTCGTCGTGCGCCAGCGAGCACGTCGGGCAGCGTCGGATTCCGTTTGCGCTTCACGGATGCCAGCGCCCCGCGATGTACGTCGAAGCCAGCAATCTCGGTCATCACCCCACGGTTCGCAAGGTACACCGGCATGCCTGTCGGCTCGACAGTGTCCTTCAGCTTCTCGTACCGGGCGGGGGACAGCAGAAACGACTTCGGCCTGAACGTGGAGGTGACCAGCCGGGTGATGACCAGTTCACTTTCCGCGATGAAGAAGTCGAGGGTGTCCGCCGTGTCTCCGCGGTCACGAAGACCCAGGTAGTCGGCAACGCGCGGGTCGTCGGCGGATTCGATTTCGATCGGCACAGCGCCGACTCTACGGGCGCGGACGACAGGAGAGGGTTGCGAACAGACGTTCGTTACGCCAAGATGGCGCGATGACCGGTCCCACCGCTCCCCTCGTCGCCACCGACGCCGAACTGATCTGGCAGCAGTGCCTATTCGCGTTCGAAGATCCGTCGGTCGATGCTGCCTGGACTGGTCTCACTCGTACGTGGCTGGACGAGACGTCGTGGGTCGATCATGTGCCGCGATGGCTCAGCGGCGCCGACTTGGTGTTTGCCGAGCTCGTGTCCAAGCTGCCGTGGCGCCAGCGCGAGGTCACCATGTACGACCGTCGCGTCGCCGAGCCGCGGCTCACCGCCTGGTGGGGCCCCACCAGCGGCGAGCCCGAGCCGCTTCCCGTGCTCGAGGAAGCCAGGGTGGCCCTCACGCGCCACTACTCGCGCCCGTTCGATTCCATCGGTTTCAACCTGTACCGCGACGGCCGCGACTCGGTTGCCTGGCACGCCGACCGCGAGCGGTACTTCCACGAAGACCCTGTCGTCGCCATCATCAGCACCGGAGCGCCGCGGGCATTGCACATACGGCCCAAGCCGTCTCAGGGCAAGGCCGGGCCGTCACGCACCTGGCACATCGGCCAGGGTGACCTGCTGGTGATGGGCGGCGCATGTCAGCACGACTTCGAGCACTGCGTGCCCAAGGCAGCTCACGTCGAGGGGCCGCGCCTCAGCATCATGTTCCGCCACAACATGGCCGACTGGCAGCCCCCGGATTCCGGCACCTACAACCAGGCGTAATCACGAACTGTTCACATTCGCCGACCCGGCCGACGGGTTTGGGCGGCGGCATACTGGGATGATGTCGAACGACTCCGCGCGATACGCATTTCTTCCGGGTGCTCCCGCCTATCCCACCATTGTCGCGGGCGACGGCGTGTTTCTGATAGCAGATGATGGTCGGCGCATTCTCGATGCCGCAGCGGGCGCAATCGTCGGCAACATCGGGTGGGGCCGCAAGGAAGTCGCCCAGGCCGCCGCAGTCGCAATGGAGACCGGCTACGTCGTTCCGTTGTGGCCCACCACCCACCGGCTGGCGCTGCACGACGAGCTGGTGCAGCACTGGCTGCCCAGCGGGTTCAACCACGTGTTCTTCACCAGCGGCGGCAGTGAGAGCACCGACTCGTCAATCCGTCTGGCTCGCGCGTACCAGGTTGCCAAGGGTCGCACCGATCGGTGGAAGGTCATCGGCCGGCACCCCAGCTATCACGGGATGACCACCGGCACGATGGCTGTCGCCAGCCACGATGCTCGTCAGAAGGGCTATGAGCCACTGCTGCTTCCATTCCCGAAGGTGCCATGGGACGATCCCGAGCAGGTTCTCAAGGTCATCGAGCAGGAAGACCCCGCCACCATCGCGGGCTTCATCGTCGAGCCGATTACTGGCGCAGCGGGCGCGTGCCTGACAGCGAGCGACGAATACTGGCAGGTCGTCACGAATGCGTGCCGCGAGCACGACATTCTGCTCATTGCCGATGAGGTGATGACCGGTTACGGCCGCACTGGGCTCAACTTCGGTCATCAGCACTTCCCGCTCGTGCCCGACGTGATTGTCGGTGGCAAGGGGCTGGGTGGTGGATACGTGCCACTCGGCGCCGTTGCCGCATCTGATCAGGTGGCCGAAACCTTGCGCGGCAGCGGATTCATGTACTTCACGTTCACCGGCAACGATGGCGCCTGCGCCGCCGCGGTCAAGGTTCTCGAGATCATGCGGGAGGAGCAGCTCGTACAACGGGCAGCATCGGTAGGCGCCTACCTCGGCCAGCGGTTGCGCGACGAATTCGGGCAGCACCCGGCCGTTGCCGACATTCGCGGTCGCGGCATGTTCTACGGCCTGGAGCTGAACTGCAGTCGCGATGCCGTTGTCCAGGCCGCGATGGAGCGCGACATGTGGGTGTACCCCGCTGGCTCGGGCCCGGTGGCGCAGGCCGTGATGGTGGCGCCGCCGTTTGTCATTACGGAGGCAGAGATCGAGCAACTGATCTCCACACTTCGCGCCTCGATCGACGCAGTGTTCCAGTGACGGCCCTCAATCTGCCAGACGTGGGCAGCGACCCCCGCCGGCTTGTCTCACTCGACGCCGTTCACAACTTTCGCGACATGGGTGGGTATCCAGCCGGCGACGGGCTGACGACACGGTGGCGCACGCTGTTTCGCGCAGACGGTTTGTACCGCCTGGCCGGCGACGACTTGGAAGCGATCCGCACCCTCGGTTTGCGCACGGTCATCGATCTGCGCAGCCCAGCCGAGTTGGAGGCGCGGGGCACGTTTCCGCACGACCTCCACCCGGTCGATTTCCACCATGTGCCGGTGATCGATAGCACGTGGCAACTTACTCATCTCACTGACGCCGACAATGACCCGGTGGCTTTCCTCGAGTGGGCCTACAACGACATGTTGCGTGAGGGCCCGCATCGGTTCGCGCAGGCCATCGAGCAGCTCAGCCAGGCCGACGCATTCCCGGCAGTGTTCCACTGCGCGGCCGGCAAGGACCGCACCGGCGTGCTGGCCATGCTGTTACTTGGCTCGCTCGGCGTGCCGCGCGAGTACATCGTGGCCGACTATGCGCTGACGGTTTCGGGCATCGAGCGCATGCGCGCATGGGCGCAGCGCGAAGCCCCCGAGATGTGGGAACGCATGGCCGACACGCCGTCCGCCTTTATGGCCGCGTTACCCGAAGCAATGGCGCGCCTGATCGACACCATCTGCGAGGGCGGCAGCATCCGCGACTACACGCTCAGCCTTGGAGTCACCCCAGGCGCGCTCGACCGCTTGGCCGCCCAACTCCTCGAGTAACGGCAACAGTGAGTAACGGCACAGTCGAGTAACTGCCGCGGACGCAAACGCGGCGTACGCTCGCCGACATGAACGCCAGCAGACTCAACGGCACCATCGCATTGCAGGGCGGCGGCCCCTTTACCGACAACGACGAGCTTGACCGGCGCTTGCTGGCCTCGGTCGGTGCGAGTCAAGTCGTCGTGCTGCCAACAGCCGACGCCTTCGAACGCCCCGAGCGACTGGTAGCGGCTGCGATGAACTGGGCTGAACGACTCGAATTGGAAGTCGAGGCGCTGATGGTGATGCGTCGTGGCGAGGCGATGGAGAGTGGCCCCGCCAACCTGGTGCGCCAGGCGAAAGCCGTCTACTTCGTCGGCGACCAGCCGATGCACCTTCGTTCCGTGCTCAAGGACACCCCGCTGTGGGATGCGCTGCGCGATGTGTTGACCAACGGTGGCCTGGTCACGGCTGTCGGAGGCAGCGCGGCGGCAATGTGCGACCCAATGGTCGACCCGCGCGGTGGCGCCTTCACACTCGGCTTGGGCCTGGTACCCAACCTGGCGCTGGTGACGGAAGCCGAAACATGGTCGCCAGAGCGTTTGCACCGCACCCGCAAGCTGGCCAACACAGCCTTCGCCGTGATGCACAGCGGCGACGCGCTGGTGCTGTCGTCAACCGGTTGGGAATCCATTGGTCAGACCGAAGTGCACGGCGAGCTGCCGTAGCTCGTCGTGTGAATCAGGCGGGTGGAGTCAGCCCGTCACGGCGGGGGTGACCGACATGATGTCCACGATGAATGACAGGTCGCCGGCGGGGCGGCCCTGAGCGGCCGCATCGGGGCCGTACGCCATGTCGACCGGGATGTCGATCTGATAGCGGCCGCCAACCTGTAGGCCAACCAGGCCTTCGTCCCAGCCCTGAATCACTCCGCCAGTGCCCAGCACAACCGGAATCGGGGCGCCACGGTCGTAGCTGTTGTCGAAGACAGCGCCGTCGACGCTGGTGAAGCCGATGTAGTGCACTTCGACCGTGTCGCCGTTGGCGGCACCGACGCCTGTGCCCTCGGTGATCGGGGTGACCTTCAGCTCGGTGATCGGCGTGACGGGAATCGAGACTTCCGGCTTCGCAGGAAGTTCAGTGGTCGGCGTGTTGGGGTCGATGGTGGTGGTGCCAGCCTCAGCAATGGTGGTGGTGGTGGTCGGCGTCGACGCCTTGTCATCACCACCGAAAAAGGCGATGCCAGCGACCAGCAGAACGACAGCGCCGATCAGCAAGAAAAGGCGCAAACCGAAACGCTTGGTCTTGTCTTTACGCGCTTGCTGAGCAAGCTCCTCCAGTCGCAATTGGCGATTGGCCTTTTGTCGTTCACGCTTGACGGTACCCACGAGGAGTGGAGGCTACAGGGGCGCGCCCCACCCTGCCTCGCCAACCGTTCTGCAAGGAATGTTCAACTTTGTGACGCGCGGTGCCGATGACTTTCAACGTTGGTGGACACGAAAGGGTCGAAACGCATGAGGCGGACGGAGCATTTGGGGGCGCGAGCACTGGCCGCAGTCGGCCTTGTGGCGACGTCGTGCTACCTCATCTGGCGCGTTGGCTTCTCGATGCACGACACCGATCTGTGGTTGTCGTTACCCACGCTCGCCGTTGAGATCGTCGGATTCGTTGGCGCCGCAACCTTGACCTGGGCATTGTGGCCCGTTCCCGCTCGCCCGCAATCCAGCCACCGCGTCAGTGCTGCTACCCCGGTGGATGCCGTGGTGCGTGTTGACCAGCAGCCTGATTACGAGGTGCGTGCCACCCTACTCGCGCTGCGCTCGGTTCAACACATCAACGATGTCGTGCTGGTCGATCTCTCCGCGCGGCCGACGCTCGCCGCTCTGGCCACCGAGTTCCAGGCCGTCTATGCGGCCACGGATCCAGCTGATCACAACGGGCTTCGGGTCATGTTGGCGGCCGTGCGAACGCCGCAGTTCCTGTTGGTCGACGCTGGCGACATTCCCACGGGCGACATCGTGGAGCGGCTGGTCAGCGACTTCAGTGGCCCGCGCGTCGCAGTCGTGCAGGGCATGGGTGTGTCGTTGGCGAACGACTCGGCCGAGCATGGCCCGAACGGTCGCCACGAGCTGCTCTTCGAGCGCCGCTCGCTGAACCCTGCGCTGGGGTGCCGTGGCAGCGCCGCATGGTTGGGCACCGGCTCTCTGGTGCGCACCGATGCACTGCGCGAGATCCGTCTCGGGGCATCCCCGGCACTGGAAGCGCAATGGTTGGCTGGCGCTGCGTTGTTGTCCGCGGGTTGGCGAATCACGGCCCCCAGTGACGTGCCGGTGATTGCGCACCGTCCGATCAGCTCTGAGCAGGCGGTCTCCGAGGACCGCTTGCAGCGTGCCCGCGCGGCACGTCGGATGGTATTCGGCAAGGCAGGCGTGCTTCGGTCGCCGTCGTTCAGCGCCACCCAACGCCTTGCTGTCATTGCGTGGGCGGTGCGCCCGCTGTCGGGCCTTCGGCGTGTGGTGTTCCTGACGCTGCTCGGCTCGGCCGTCCTCGCCGGCTCTGTACCCTTCCATGCCTCAGCCACGGTTTTGGCATTCGGCTGGCTGCCCGCGTTCTTGTACACCTCGTTCGGTCTTGCCTTGCTCAGCGGTTGGACGCTGCGCCCCGGTGACCGGGCTCGCTGGTCGTTGCACTCGATGGGGGCCGCCTGCCGCAGCCTGCGCTCGGTGCAGGAACGTCCGGTTCGTCGCTCGCCGATCGTCGCCCTGCCCAGCCCGCAATACGGCGCCGGTTTGGTGATCGCCGTCGTCGGGCTCAGCGCCATTCTTGTGGTGCGCGGCGTCAGCGACCAGCTGACCCACACGCTCGGGGAACTGCCGCAGTCGTCATTGATGTCGCTGCTGATTGTGTCGCTGTGGTCGCTGGCAATCTCGCTTGATCTGCTGCGGGTTCTTGCCCGTCGGTCGCAACTGCGTCGTACGGCGCGGGTTGTCTCGTCACTACCCGCAACGCTGGGCGAGCGAGCCGTCAGCATCGTGGACCTCACCGCGTTGGGCGCTGGCTTGGTGAGCCAAACCGGTGTCGTCGTCAACGAGCGACTGCTGTTGGATTCGGCGATTCCGACTCGCTCGGGCGTCACCACCATGCAAGTCCTGTGCATCGTACGCAACGTGTCGCGTCGGGCCAACGGTGACTTCCGAATTGGCGTCGAGTTCGGCGATACGAACGATGCGACGGCCAACGCGTTGGTCGAGTTCTGCACCATCGAGCCCACATGGGAGCGGCTGGGCACCGTGCCGTCCAACAAGCCCGCCGGTGCGGCACAGTTCATGTACGTCGACGAGCCTGAGGCCGAGCCGGCGACTGGCCGCATGGCCGTGCGCCTGGTGTCGCTGCTGGCGCTGGTTGGCGCGGTGGCCAGCTCTGTGCCCGCGACCGTCGATGCCTCGGTATCAGCCAATCATCGACTCAGTGGTGTCGTTGTGGTCGCAGTGGCAGTCGCAGTCGTAGACGTGGAGGCGGACTCGCCGAGCTCGACCTCGATTCCCGCGACGATTGTTGTCGACTCCAGCGTGCTCACAACGGCCGTTGCAGAGGCGAGTGTGGACACGACGCTGGAGACCAACATGACGACGGTTCCGTCAGACGTGTCGATCGGCGAGCCCGCCGGAGTGCCCGGCGCGTTTGTGGTTGCTGTCTGTTCGCTGGACGCCGGCGACGACAACGTGTGGGGCACCACCGACGACGTGTACGACGCTCCCGTGTGGGCCATCACCGGGTACGACGGCACCTACGAACTCGCGCTGGTCGGCGAGGCCTGCTGGGCAACCGTTGCACCGCCGGAGTTGCTCACCGACGAGGAAGGGGGCGAGGTGGTGCTGTCAGCGGTTGACGTGAGCGGTGCTTCCACGAGCGCAGAGCGAGTGGTGCTGCAACGGGCCGAAGCCGATGTATCAGTGCCGACAACCAACGCGATCGAGCTACCGACGGATGGTGAAACAACGTCGCTGAAACTTCTCGACGCCAGTGGTCGCTCAGTTGGCAGCGTCAAGGGTGATGTGGCGACCGGGTTCCGGTTCGCGACCGTCGAGGGCAGCGCGTTGCCCACACCAGTCGCATCCCAACTGGCGTCGGCTTCCACTCAGCAACGCTCCACGCTGTCGTTCTTCGTACTCGCTATCGCCGCGCTGTTGGCGCTCAGCATTCTGTTGGGCCTCGCCCGTCCGCGGTTGGCGCCGGTGCAGGCGCTACATGTCGCCTAAGTTGCCGGCGCCATCGTCAGTGTCATCCGCGTCGCCATCGGCAGCCTTCGCGATGAGGTACCCAATCGCCCGCTCGGCCTTCGGGTACCGGTGCGCAAGCTGCCAGAAGTCGGCCCCGTGACCGCTGACTTCCAGGTGCGCCAGCTCATGGATAATGACGTAGTCGATCACCCAGTCGGGAAAGGCAGCCAGCCGGGTGGAGATGCGAATGTGACCGGTGGTCGTGGTGCACGAACCCCAACGGCTCACCATGTCGTCCGCCCACCGGATGTCGCGCGGTCGCGGCAGCTCGTGCCGGCGGGCGAGCGTGGTGGCGCGAACGGTCAGATCGATGCGGTCGGCCGACATCTTGCGTTTGAAGCTGGCCGACATCTTGGCCACCCACATCTCGGTCTCGGCGCCGCTCATCCAGCTGGGCACGGTGACCGTCAGCACGCCGGCAAGCAGCTGCGCGCCAACGGTTCGCTTGCGTCTCGCGGAGCGGATGATGTTGACGGTGAACGGGTCTGGATTGCTGACGGCGAGTACGGGCTGGGGCTCGGGTGTGCGGACGAGTGTGACGGGTTGGTTGTGCGCTGGCAGGTCGAGTTCAGGGCCGAAGCCGGGCAGCGTCTGCGCGTTGCCCACGGTCGACTTTCTCATCGGCGAGCCGCCCATCGTCTAGAGGGTGTCGCCGTAGGACTGTGGGTCGATCAGGTGCGCGACCTCGCCTGGCGCGACGCGACCGTCGTCGTGCACGTCGAACCAGCACCCACCCAAGTTGGTGAAGCGAACGTCCTCGGCGCCCAGCGCCCGGCGCAGTGTGCGCAGCAGGCCCGCGTGGGTGACGACCAGAACTTCGCCGCCGGGATGCTCGGCCGCAATTCGGCGCA
>JANOYI010000233.1:0-2366 GCA_031428795.1 Ilumatobacteraceae bacterium
GTCTGAGCGTGTTACGTTGGAACACGAGGATGAGTTCAGTTGGGTGCCCGTCCACGGCGTTGTGCTTTCGAGGGAGGACTTGATGCAGGTGTTCAGTGACCTTCGGGCATTGATCGACGGTACGGCGCCGCTCGACGTCAATCGTTCCCACGCAGTGGACATCGCCGTTGTGATCACCCGACCGCTTGAGCGTGGGGAGGGGCAATGACGGTGAAGCCTGCTGCACTCCGGTGGCTCGAGGAACAAACCGGCCAGCACATCGAGTACCCGCCTTCTCCGACTGTTCGGGACCGACACTTGTCGGTTCGGCTCACGGAGGACCTCTACGGTGCGCTCGCCGCCATGGCCGACGAACGCGGTGTGGTGGTCTCGCAGTTGGTTCGCGACCTTCTGGAGGCCGAGGTGACGAAGAGCAAGGCTCTGGCCGCTCTCGATCAGCGCGCGCTCGTCGGTCGGTTGGAGCAGGACGTCGCCGAACTGCGCCGGCGACTCGCCGGCTGACACCCCAGTCCGTGACAGCTCGTTGGTTGGCTCCATACTCGGGGGCATGAGCGTCGAGATTCCCGGTGTTGACCTCGCGGTGTTGGCGGGCTGGATGGATGCGCACGGGCTGGGCGATGGCTCGATTGTTGACGCCGAACTCATCACGGGCGGGACGCAGAACATTCTGTTGCGGTTCACTCGTGCCGAGAGGACGTACGTGCTGCGCCGGCCACCCCTCAACAAGCGCGCCAACAGCGACGAGACGATGCGACGCGAGGCACGTGCGCTGGCCGGCCTGGCGGGCACGAACGTGCCGCACCCGGCGCTGATCGCTGCGGAGGCCGACCCCGAGGTACTCGGCGCGGCCTTCTATCTGATGGAGCCGATCGATGGGTTCAACGCGACGCTCGGCCTGCCCGGCCCATTCGATACAGATCTGGCATGGCAGCACCAGATGGGGCTGTCCATGCCTGACGCCATCGCCGCGCTGGCGGCGGTCGACCATGTCGCCGTCGGGCTTGCGGACCTGGGTCGATTCGACGGCTGGGCGGAACGCCAGGTCGGTCGTTGGCGCAAACAGCTCGACGGCTACAGCGAGCTGGAGGGTTATCCAGGCCCGGACATTCCAGGTGTCGACGCAGTGGGCGAGTGGTTGGCGGGGCGGCTGCCCGCGGACGCGCAGCCCGGTTTGATGCATGGCGACTTCCACTTCGCCAACGTGCTGATCAGCCGCGACCGTCCGACGGTGGCCGCGATTGTCGACTGGGAGCTCGTCACGATTGGCGACTCGTTGCTCGACCTTGGTCACCTGCTGGCCACCTGGCCGCAGCGCGACACGGTGGGTATGTCGGTGATGGCGGACGGGCTGCCGACGCACGACGAAGTGATCGCCCGCTACGCCGAACAGTCCACGCGGTCACTCGACAACCTGCTCTGGTACCGCGTGCTTGCGTGTTACCGGCTGGGTCTGATCCTGGAGGGCACCCATGCCCGAGCTTGCGCCGGTCTAGCGCCGAGGGCGATCGGTGACCAGCTCCACGCGCATACCGTCAGCCTGCTGGAGCAGGCGCTCACGCTGATCAGCTAGCGCGGCAGCCCGTCGATGTTGATCATCGAGCCGGTGGTGTAGCTGCTGGCATCGCTGGCGAGGTAGAGCGCAGCGCCGACAATCTCGTGCGGCTCGCCTCCGCGGCCAAGGGCGAATGCGTTCTTTGCCCGTGCGTTGAACGCGTCGAGGTCCCATGCCTTGGAGATGTCGGTGAGGAACGGGCCGGGCACGATGCAGTTGACGCGGACCTTGGGGCCGAAAGCGGCGGCGAGGCTGCCGGTGAGCGAGTTGATGCCTGCCTTCGCTGCGCCGTACGGGGCCTCGGTGGGGCTCGGCCGCTGACTAGCGATGGACGACACGTTGATGATGGAGCCGCCATCACCCGCTGCCATACGAGTGCCGACCAACGACGAGAGCCGGAACGGCCCCTTCAGGTTGACGCCGATCACCTTGTCGAACAGCTCCTCGCTGATGGCATCGAGGCTTTCATACAGGGGCGACATGCCGGCGTTGTTGACGAGAATGTCAACGCGTCCGAACTCGGCGTATGCCGCGTCGGCCAATCGGTCGGCGTCGGCCCAACTGCCAGCGTGATACGCGATGGGCAGCGCACGTCGCCCGAGCGCGCGTACCTCGCCGGCAACCGTCTCGCAGTTGTCCAGCTTGCGGCTGGCGATCACCACGTCGGCGCCGCGCTCGGCAAATGCCAACGCCATCTCACGGCCAAGGCCACGCGACCCGCCTGTCACGATCGCAACTCTTCCGGTCAGCTCGAACAAGTCCTGAGGCATAGCAGGAACCTACAGTGACGCGCATGGCCATTGACTTCACGCTC
>JANOYI010000234.1:0-28628 GCA_031428795.1 Ilumatobacteraceae bacterium
CGTGCGTTCAGCCCGGTCGAGCTGGCCGCGCAGCTCGACGAACGCTTCCGGCTACTCGTCGGTGGCCGTCGGTCGCGGATGGAACGCCATCAGACGATGCGCGGCACGCTCGACTGGTCATACGACCTGTGCACCGAGACGGAGCAAGCGGTGTTCGATCGACTCGCCGTCTTCCCGGCCGACTTCGATCTCGCTGGTGCACGGGCGGTCGCAGCCGACGATGGCGTGAGCGAACTCGATGTCGTCGACACTGTCCCGCACCTGGTCGACCGTTCGCTGCTGCAGCGATCGACGGCAGCAGACGGCACCACGCGCTACCGGATGCTGGAGACGATGCGTGCCTACGGGCGCGAGCACCTCCAGCACGCTGGCCTGTCGGACGAAACCGGTGAACGGCACGCTCGCTACACCGCCGACACGCTGTGCGCACTGTCGCTTCGCGCCTTCGGTGCCGACGAGTACTGGGCTCGGCAGCGCTTTGCGGAACACTTCCCAGACGCCTCGGCGGCCCTCGACTGGTTCATCGAACGGCGCGAGTGGGAGCAGTGCATGCGGTTCGTGCCTGGCTCGCGGCTCGTCGCCGAGCCCGAGTCGCTGGAACTCGGGTCTCGATTGTCGGCGGCGTTCCAAGCGTTTGGCGCGGAATTGGACTTCGTTGACGAGGTCGACGAGTTGTGGATGCGCGAGAACGAGACCGATGACGACGCAGACCGGCGTGCGTTCCGTCGACTCCGGTCGCAGACGCCGCTGCCGGTCGACCGCTGGTTTTTCCCGACGTCTGGCGCGGGCTATTCGCAGGAACTGCTCGATGCGCTCACGTCGGATCTTGACCGCCTCGCGTCGTCGCCACCCGGCGTGCGGTTCATCGCGCTGTTGACCCTGGCCGAGACTCTCATCGGTGTGGGCGAGTACAACCGAGGGGAGAAGCACTGCGTCGAGGCGGACAGTCTCGCAAGATCGATGGCAAGTGATCGCGCCATATCCATGGTCTTCCACTCGCGCGGTGAGGCAGCAGCGAGGCGGGGCGACTTCGCGCAGGCGCTACAACTGATGGAGGAAGCGGCCGCACGGGGAGCGATGCCCCGTCGCCTCCGTCACGACATCCGTGCCGTATGGAATCACCTCCGCATCCGGGTGATGGCCGGGCAGAGGGTCACCGGTACCGAAGTGCGAGCTGCGTGGGAAGTCATGCGTGACGAGTCGGTTCAGGACATGAGATGGCGGGCAGCAATATCGTCAGCGGTGGTCGTCGATTCAGTAGGCCACCACGACCTCGCCGTGTGCCTCGCGCGATGGGTACGTCGCACGTTCCCCGGTGACGTCGAGCTGGTCTACATAGCCGAATTCGCCTTGCTGGGACTCGCGACGGTCGAGCCAGCCGATGCCGGTCTTCCGGTCGACGACATCGAAGGATTGATGGCCGAGGTCCTCGCCATCACCGACAACATGTGAGCAGCTGGGCTACCTCCTCTTTGGTGCGCTGACGGTGATGGCGCCCGCGGCGATTGTGGTCGCAGCAGGAGCGTCGTCAGCGGCACCCAACTGGTTGTCGTAGATGACGTCGCCACTGAGCCGGTTCCACACCTTGAGGCGCAGCCGGTCGGGGCCCGGCACGGACTGGGAGTCGCCGTCCACCGTGCTGAGCAGGAATCCGTAGTCGCCCAGACCGTTCACGGTTCCGCGACCCTTGTATGTCGCCTTTGCGCCGGACACCACCAACCACTCGTAGCTGGTGGAGGCGAACACGAAGTTGGCGGCGTTGAACCTGAACGACGTGGTCCCCTGCGGGATGCTGGCTCCCTTCTGATACTTGGAGATGAAGGCGAACTGGGCGCGGCCGGCGACCAATGGGGCGGGCAGGTACGCACCTGCCGGCGAATCAATCAGGCCGCCGCCGGTGACAAACCCGCCCGCAGGGTCGTAGACCACGACGTACAGGAACTGCGCAGAACCGGTACCCCCGTCATCGTCGCTCACATGCACTGTCACCGTGTAGATGCCAGGCGACGAGTACGACTTCGACCCGCTCACACTGCCCGAGCCAGCGCCCTGTGCAACGGTCCCAGTTGTGGCGACGCCGTCACCCCAATTGATCGTTGCCGTGTGGAGATCCCGGATACCGACGTCGGTGAACGAGGCACTGACGTTCACGCCTGTGCCGATCAGTACGGGCACGACGGGAGCCGTGACCGCGCCCACGACTGGGGCGACGTTCCGCACGGTGACCGAGGCCGTGCCCGTGTCCGTTCCGCCGTCCTTATCGGTGACCGTGACGCTGACGGTCACGGACTCGTCGTCGACGTAGAGGTGGCTGAGCTGCACGACGTCGGTGACGGTGACGGTGTTAGGGCCCTCGCGTGGTGTGCCGTCGCCGTAGTCGATCGTGGCGGTGTGCGTGTCGAGTGTGCCCGGGTCGGTGAAAGTGAGGGTGCCTGTGTACGACGACCCTTCGAAGATCTCGTCCGCCGAGCTGGTCACAGTCACCATCGGCGCCACGTTGAGCACGGCGACCGACACGACCCCTGTGCCCACGCCGAGGTCGTCGTCGGTGACCGTGACGCTGATCGTGTAGGTCCCGTTGTCCACGTAGCGGTGGCTGAGCGGCACGACGCCACCGGTGACGGAGCCGAGGTTCTCGGTCGAGCCGTCGCCGTAGTCGATCGTGGCGCTGTGCGTGTCGAGTGTGCCCGGGTCGGTGAAACTGAGGGTGCCTGTGTACAACGACCCTTCGTCTAACTCGACCGCCGAGTTGGCCACTGTGGGCGCCATGTTGAGGACGGTGATGGTTGCGTTGTCGGTGGCGGTGCCGCCGTCGGTGTCGACGACGTCGAGGCCGACGACTGCGGATCCGTTGTCGATCGCCGTGAGGTTGGGTTGAGCGATGTCCGATGGGTTGACCGCGGCCACGAGGGTGTTGCTGCTCGACCATGCGAATTGGAGCGGACCGTCGTCAGAGCTGTTGTTGGCGAGGGCGACCACTTCGCCCTCGTTGAGAGTCCGGTCGGGACCGGCGTCGGCGACAGGGGCACCGGGCGTGCGTGGGCCGCTCAGTGTCGTCGGGTTGGCGTAGAGGTCACCGAGCCATGCGGGCAGGATCTGGTTCGCGTAGTGGCGGTAACCCGACCGGTTCGGGTGGACCCCACCCATCTTGTTGCCCTGGATGAGGAAGGCATCCTGCAAACGGACCATCCACCGACCCTGCGTGGCGGGTGCGCCGTAGTCCGTCGTCACGTTGCCACCGTCAGGCTCGGCGCAGTAGCCGTGGCCCTGGCCGGAGGCGCTCTCGAAGCCGGCGGCGATGCCGCCGATGAAGTTCCAGCCATGCGCCGCGGCGTTGGAGCGCACGACCTCGGTCAGGGCCCCAACGGTGACGCTGTTCAAGTAGGTGGTCTCCACCAACGACACACCCGGAATCATGCGCAGGCCGTCCACGTCTTGGCTGCACACCCCACCGTTCTCGCGCAGCAACGGGTTCACGTACTCGGTGATGTACACACGGTCGTTGTGCCCAGCGGGCAGGCCGAGCCCCGTCTCGATCGGTGCGTCGGGCGTGCCCGGCCCAGCGAACGGAGCCCGGAAGAGTGCGTCGTTGAGCTGCCCATAGGCGTTCGCGATGCCGGGGCGAAGCGGGTCGGCAGGGTCGCCAACCACACCGAGACGGAATAGCTCGACAGCGTCCTTGCCCATCAGCGGGTCGCGCTCGAGCGACTTGAAGAACTCGCGGCACAGGGTGCTGTAGATGGGCATGAGCGCAAGTGAGACGCCCGGGATACTGGTATTCGGACAGACGGTGTCTGCGGCGACCCGGGCGGCGACAACTGGGTCGTCGTCGGGGTTCGCCTGGCTGCAGTCCACTCGGAGCACGCAGGAGAAGATCATCGGAGCGAAGTTGACGTCGTTACCACCAACGGAGAAGTGGACGATGTCGATCTCGCGATCACCGATCAGTTGCGCAGCCTGGTGGACCTGAGGTGGCAGCGGGGGCAGGGCCCTCGACTCGCGCTCGTCATCGGCGCCGACGTAGGTGTCGAGCACACCCTGCAGAATCATTCCACCGGTACACGCGACATGGATGAGCGTCACTGAGGTGCGCGGGTCGATCTCCTCCAGCTCCTTGGCCGCCAGCGCTGCGCCCGCGTTGGCCGAGCGGTGACAACGGCGGTCCTGCCAGGCGGCACCGCGCTCGAAGTTCTCGATCAGTGTTTCGAAGCTGTTGACGACGTCCTGCGCCGCGTCGTAGACGTCTTGAAACCGGCTTACGTAGTTGTTGTACGCACTACTGACTGCGGCCCCGATGTCTGTGACGACGGTGATGGCGAGACTCACGAGTAGTTCGCCGCACGCGATGAGGTCGAAACCGGGGTCGACGAAGTCGGTGATGTCGCAGACCGGGTCGTTCAGTCGTCGGATGAGAGCCGCACTCGTATCGACGGCGTCGTTGCCGGCACGGTCCAACGCGGTCACGCAATCGTCGAAGTTGAATGCTGTCCCCGCGCACGGGCCGAAGTCCGCCAACTTGGCCACCGCAGCACCGAGGCCGTCGAAGGCTTCAGCGACGTCGCCCAAGGAATTGGGGTCGATGGGAACATCGGGTGCCCCCTCGCCGGAGCCGTATGAATCGCCCATCGAGATGACCAACCAGTCCTGCACGACAACGTCCATCTGGGTCGTGGGGCCGTAAATGCCGCCCAAGTCCCTGGTGCGGAGCCCGACTGTGTAGGTGCCTTCTGTGGGGAACTCTGCGAAGAAGTCGTCGCATCCGCCACGTGGTGTCTGGCGTACCACCACAGCTGGTTCGTCCAGCACCGACCAATCGAAAATCTTGTCGGCTCCGCTGGCGCACGCGTCGAAATTGACGCGCCATGTAGTCGGCCGAACGGGGAAGGCGCTGGTTGCGGGATGGTCGGTGCAGGTCGATGCTGTCTCGCCGGTGCAGGTCGTGGTCGGGACGTATGAGTCGATGACACCGTCGCCGTTGTTATCCATGCCATATCGAGACGGCATCGAGTAGTCGAACACGGCTGTCGACCCCGCGGCCGAAGCGGTGGGGGCCGTGGCAACGACAACCGGGACCGAGGCGAGGACGACACCGATGACCAGCGCCCGTCGCCGATGCACTCTCGCCGCCCCTCGTGCGCGACCAGTAGTTCCAACGATGCCCGTCCGGAGAATGCCCATGAGCTGCATATTGACGTGCGTCGCTGACAAATCGCTGACAATTCGCTGACAGGCTCCGTTTATTGCGAAGCAGCCCGAATCGATGTGCGGAAGTGTCGCCTGCGGGGTGCGGCAAATTTGGGACTCAACTGGGACTGTCCGGTCTGGTTGACCGGATGTACTGTCAGGCGAACGCTGGAACTAGTCGGGAGAAAAGCGTGTTGGCACCGTCGTGCGATGAACATCTATGTGGTGGAACGGGTTGTGATTGGATGACCCGTCGAGGAGGCCTGCCGTCCGGCGTTGGCCTCGACGCCGTCGCCGATGGTCGCTGGTCATGAGGCGTTCCACTGGCCTGCTGCTTGCAGTCGCCACCTTCGGGGTGACCATCGGCACCGTCGGTCCTACACCCGTCCCGGCGGCGCCACCAGCCAGCGGCACGTTCACACGCGTGGATGCCACCGCCCTCGGCGGCGAACAATCCGTCTTCGCGGAAGTTGTCAGCGATGGTCGCGGCGTGTACCACTCGGTCGTACGCGACGAAAGCGCGATCGGGCAATTCATCCGATACCAGCGCAGCTCCAACGGTGGCCGCAGCTGGGTGCTTGGGGGCATGTTCAAGGGGCCCAATGGCGGCGCGACCAAGCCGCACGTCGCCGTTGACGGCGACCACGTCTCGATCGCGTTCATCGGCTCTCGGTGCGAAACCTTCGTGTCGTGCACCGAAGTCCCGATGCTGGTGGCCAGCCACAACGGTGGCGGGTCTTGGACCTCGCCGCAGGTGCTGTCACCCAACTTCGCTGGCGACATCGACGTCACCCAGGAAGGCCCACGAGCGTGGGTCGCCTGGGAGCGCGGCGGCATCTCCTCGCTGCGCGCGACCTCCGACGGAGGCGGCACATTCAGCACCAGCGCCGAGCTGAGCGGTGACGCTCCGCAGCTGTCGGCTGGCGGTGATCTCGTCACGGTCGCGACTCGCAGCTGGGCAGGCTCAGGATTCGCAACGCTGATGGCGCTCGCCCGCAATGGCCTCGTTGGTCCTCAACGGCAGGTGGCGGGGCTTCCCTACGGCACCGCAACGGCAGACGGCCACGGCCACACCGTGCTGCTGGACAACCGCAAAGTCTCGGTGGCAACGATCACCGAAAGCTCGGGACTGAACAACAATCCCGTCGTCGAGGTTTTGGATGCGGGCAACATCGCTGCCCCGAGCATCGACGCCCGCACGGGTTTGCTCGCAGTCGGCTGGACCGTGCGGCCCGACGACGGCAGCACCGCCACAGCGCTGGTGGCATCCAGCATTGACAACGCATCAACCTTCGGTCCTCCATCCGTTGTCGGCGTCCAGGCGAATGGAGGTGACCTGGCCACTCTCGTCAGCATCGCTGAGCGGGTTGCTTCCGGCCCGATCGCTCGCATCGACTACTCGGTCGCAGACAAGTACGTCGACGGTGTCGATGCGGACGCACTACCCGAACCCGCCAACGCGCTCGACAACCCGGGGCTCGACCGGATCCTCGTAGAGGCTGAGCTGGACGTCACCATCGATGGATGCGCGACGACCGCAGCTCCCACGCGCACCATCGCCGCTGACGCCTACCGGTGGACGTTCGACGGTGTCGAGCAGCCCGAGCAGGGGTGCACGTTCATGCGCGACATACAACCTGACGAAGCCATCGAGGTCGTTCTACAGGTGACGGACAGCGCGGGCGACGTTGGAACCACCGACCTGCTCGTGAGGGCGAACGACATCCTGATGGTGTCGATCGGGGACTCGATCGCATCGGGGGAAGGCAACCCGCACCTGCCGGGCATCTTCGGTTCGGGCGGGTACAACAGTGAGACCTGGCAGGACCATGCCTGCCACCGCAGCGCGCTCGCCGGCCCTGCGCTCGCAGCCCGCCAGTTGGAGGCCAGCGACGATCGCAGTGCGGTGACGTTCATCCAACTCGCATGCAGCGGCGCAGCAATCATGGACACTCCCGAAGTGCCGGGAGGCCCGGTCAATGGCCTCGATCCCGACACAGGTGGCCTCCTCGATGCGTACCGGGGTATCGAATCTCCCGCGGGGCTCGTGAAGCCCTCACAGCTCGATCAGTTGGCCGCAACCACGACGCGGCCGGTCGACGTGATGGCCGTCTCCATCGGTGCCAACGACGTGCGGTTCAGCACCATCGTCGAGGAGTGCATCACCACCACCCCGGGCGCCTACTTGGATGGCTGTCACGAGGGCACCACCAAGACCGACTTCGATACTCGCCTTGCCGAGCTGCCTGCGCGGTACGCCGCGCTCGATGCTCGCTTCGACGCCATGGGAATCGTCTCCTCCAACGTGTTCATCACTGAGTACATGGACCTGACCGAGGACGAAACGGGCGAGGCCGACCTCCGCTGTATCGGCGATGAGTTGCTCGCCGCAGTCGGATTCCTGGGCAGCTACGTCCCGTTCCTTGGTGAGGCCATCGACCTGCTGATCGCGGTGGTCCTTGCCACGGGTTTGGTGACGGCTGACGAGGCTGACTTCGCCAAGAACTACGTGGTCACGAAGCTGAACCAGGCTGTCGCCGCCGGGGCCGCCGCCAACGATTGGAACCTCGTGGGCGATATCGCCCGTCGCTTCGCTCGTCACGGTTATTGCAGCGACGAGAATTGGATCGTGCAACTCGGTCAGTCGGCGATTGCACAGAACGACCCGTTCGGCGCCTTCCATCCCAACAACCAGGGCCACAAGATCTTCGGTGATGCGCTCGCCGCTCGCATCATCGACGCTCTGCTCGTTGGTTCCGAGGCCGACTCCGGGCCGCTGGGCGCCGACCAGATCGGCGACGTCTACGCACTCACTCATGGCGATGGCAGGATCGTGGCGACGGCTCTTCGCGACACCGGTGGCTCGCTGGTCAACGTGGGCGCCAGGCAACTGGTCACCGTCGACACTTCGATCGATCCAACAGCCCGGGCCGTTCCGACGTCGCCGATCGCCGCGGACACCCTGAGCGCCGTCGCCACGTGGAATGAGGGCTGGCAGACTTGGCACTTCATTCGTGCCTACGCGGCACCGGTTGGTTTGGTCGACAACATCAGTGTGCTCGGCGCTCGGCTTGTACAGGCGCCCGCCGACAGCCTGCAACTGCTGCGCGATCGACCAATGCTCGTGGCTGCCACCGTCACCGCGAACGTCTCGCAGGCCACCACCGTCAGCGTCCACACCGTGATCGAGGACGACATCGGCACTCTCGCTGACGTCACCGAGACCGTACTCGTGCAGCCTGGCCAGCAGGACTTGGTGCTTCCCTCGGCAACAGTCACGTCGGGTGGGACCACGGCGCGAGCGACCGTCACCATTTCGCCTTTGCCCGACGAACCGGCAAAACTGCATGACGACAACAGTGCCTCGACTCCCGACTACACCGTCACGGAGGGTCGCTCCGCGTCGGTGACGTTCGTGCCAGCCGCAATCTCCGGTGGCGGCGGTGTCAGCTGCGCCGATGCCGCTCAGTCGGCGTCCGTTTACGGCCAGTACGCGGCAGACGCACTGCCGGTCGTGTCCCTCGACACCGACATCGCGTGCACACCGACGTCACCCATCGGCCTCACCTCGGCTGCGCTGGTCGACGCACTCGTCGAACTCGACCAGTTCGCGCGTCTCACAGGACGTGACGCAGTCATCGCCATCGTCCCCAGCGGGTGGCTGCAGGCGGTCGCTGACGGCGCGGTCGGTATCGCCGCACCTGGCATCCGGGCTGCGATTGTCGAGCGCGGCAAGAGTGCCGCTGTGGCAGCCCACGAGCTGAATCACACGTTCGGCTTCGACCACATCGAGACGCCGGCGATTGGTGTGCGGGTGAGCAACCGCACCGTGATCAGCGGATGGGACTGGATGGCACCGACCGAAGTCCAGCGCCCCTGGACCAGCGGCGTGACCTGGGAAGCGACCAAAGCTGCGCTGGGTGGGCCGAGTGATGAACCTCAACCCAGCCTTTTCGGGCCTGACCGGCAGACAATTCGTGGTCGGTTCGTGCGGAACCCAGATGGCTCCTGGACCTACCAGCGCGGTGAGTCCGGTCCATCGGGCGAGGGAGGCACCGACCCTGATCTGGAAGATCTCGAGCTGGAGCGGTTGATCGTTCGTCAGACCGACGGCGTCGGCGACACGACCGACACAGCCGTTGGGTTGGCGCCTGTGTCGTCACTGCAGGCCGCCGGTGCGGGCGAGGCGGTGCAGCAGGGCCTTGCCTTCTCGGTCGACCTAACGCTGGTGTCGAACCTGAGCACGATCGAAGTCGTCTTCGACGGCGATGTGGTCGACACGATCTTTGCCGGCGCGACACCGACCGTCACTGTCACCGCTCCGGCCAGCGGCGCGGTGGTGGGCAGCGAGGACGACGTAACCGTCGAATGGGTGATGAGCTCACCCGACCTCAGCTCGACGATCCTGCTGTCGCCCGACGGTGGTGTCAGCTGGCAGCCCGTCGCCAGCGGTGTGTTCGGCGAGTCGTTCACGTTCCCCTCGCCCGAAGATGTCGACAGTGACAACGTGGTGCTGCGCGTGATCGTCAGCGACGGGGTGCAGTTCGGTTGGGACGACTCTGACACGTTCGCCGTGAGGGCCTCGCTGGTCACATCGCCGGCGCGTGTTGTGTTCGTGCGGATCACGCCTACGCCGTTCGTGCCGCCCGTGCCGATAGTCCCCGGCACTCCCTCGGCGTTCGGCTCGCCGGGTGCCGGGCTGACCACGATGAACCCGGACGGTACGGACGTGCGTGAACTGGTTCCGTATGTGCTTCCCGATCCGTTCGTTGCCAGTGGCCCGATGCGTCCGTCGTGGAATGCCGACGGCACGATGGTCGGGTTCGATGCAGCGACCAGCCCGACCACTCGCTCGTCGTTCATCATCAACGCTGACGGAACCGGTCTCCGCCAATTGACGACGGGCCACACTGTCTGCGCCGTTGTCAGCCCGAACGGCGCCCGAATCCTGGTGTTGGAAAAGTCGACGTTCATGGAGTCTGCCGCGTTGATGAAGGCCATCGACGCCACGACCGGTGCGGTCGTGCAGACGTATGCATTCGCGTCCTACCGCTATGGCGACGAGCCGCGCGAGCACTGCCCGCGGTACTCGCCCGACGGCAAGTACATCCTCTTTCGCTATCACCAGTACCTGCAGCCACCTCGGATGGCGGTCCTCGACGCAACGACTGGCGGTCTGGTGTACCCACTGTCGACCGACTACCAGGGCGAGTGGTCGGGCCTTGCGCCGGCGTGGAATCTCGACGGCTCACGATTCGGCTCGACCGGTTGGGCCGCCATGCAGCCCTGGATCGTCGACTTCGCCTCGCGCACCTATGCCGCAACGGTCATCCTGAGTCCTGGGGTTTACGCGGGCACGATCGGATTCGTCGACAATGACACCGCCTACGTCGGTACCGTCCCCACCCCCTGGGAGCTTGGGCGCTACTGCACGCTTCCATTCTCCGCTCACACCAGCGACGACCAGGACGCTACCTGCTACGTGCCCGACGGGTCTGGCGTTGCCGTCGCTCCGTACGGTCCGCTGCCGAGCCCGACGCCCGACGGCGTGTTCAACCCAGACTTGTACCGCGGAACTTCCGAAGCACAGCCCGGTTCCGGGCCGGTCGTGATTCCGCCGGTGAGCGCTGTTCCCGCCGATGCGGGCGGGCCCTACGCGGGTGTCGCCGGCTCTACGATCACGTTCGACGCGGGCGCATCGACAGCGTTGACTCCGGATTCGTCAGTGGAGTGGGACCTCGACGGCGACGGCGACTTCGACGATGCGGTAGGCGTTCGGCCCTTCGTGGGCTTCCCCGAGCCCGGCTCGTGGCAGGTGCGAGTACGCGTCACCCCGCCCGTCGGTGGGGGCGTGGTCAGTGCAGCAGTTGCGCTGAATGTCTCGCCGCTGCCTGAGGTAACGGGCGAGGCGCCCGACGAGTCCGCAGACCCAGCGCTCGCGGGGCCAGCCGATGTAGAGATGGTTGCGCCGCAGGGTTCGACGACCAGTGTGATGCTGGTCGACACCGACGGTGTTCCAGGTCAGTTCGTCGTCGACACCGGGCCCGCCGATGGCAAGGTCGTTGTGTCGGTTCCCGAAATTGGCTCGCCGTGGGAATCGTTCGGCTCCGGCTCGGACGGGCAGCTGCTGATGACGCCGGTGGCGGGGTTCCTCGGCACCGTCGAGTTGCCGATCTCCGCACTGCCCGAACGCGGGGGCGGAACCGCCGTTCTGCGCATCACGGTCACCGGCAACCGAGCTCCGATCACCGTTGACGACGAGCTCACGCTGCCTGCGGGAGTGGTGAGCCAACTATCGCCCGATGTACTGCTGGGCAACGACAGCGATCCCGATGTACCCGTGGGTGTTCGAGCGCAGGCCGTCGACGGCCTTGCGTTGGCCGGCGTGAGTTCGTTGACGAACGGCGAGGCCTGGTTGGGCGTCGACGGCCAGGTGTACGTGCAACCCGCTGAGTCTGGCCCCGGTTCGTTCACTTATAGAGCAATCGACGCGGAAGGAGGCACCTCAACCGGAACCGCCCGCTTCACTGCGATTGCCGACGAGCCCACCCCGGCGACGGCGCCACCCACGACAGCACCACCGACGGCGCCACCCACGACGGCGCCACCCACGACGACGGCACCACCGACGACCGCGCCGCCGGTCGTCCAGCCACCGTTCAGCGGCAGAATCCCGGAAACCGGCAACGACGCCGCCGACACAATGTGGACGGCACTCACAATGCTTGCCGCCGGTGTCGTTCTCGTCACCGTTGTCCGTCGTCGGCGTGGGCGCCCCTTGCACCGTTAGGTAGGGAGCAGTCCAGCGCCGCTGGGAACCGACCACCAGTGGCGATCAGATCGGCAGCCGTGGTGGTCGAGATCTTTCATTCCGGCGGAGAAGGCTCATGACGTGCATGTTGACGCTCATCGCTGACAAATCACTGACAAATCGCTGACAGCTCGGCTCACTCTGCGTGTCGACTTGTGGCTACTCTCAGCACATGCCAGCCGATGCCCCGCTGATTCGCGTGCTCGGCCCGGTGGGGGTTCGCGGGCCTGATGGGATGGTGCCCATCGCCGGATCGCTTCCCCGTGGATTCGTCGCCGTTCTCGCCCTCGAGGTGGGCCGCCCCGTGGGGCTGGATCGCATTTCCGAACGGCTGTGGGGGGAACACCCGCCCGACGGGGTGAAGGCTGCATTGCAGCAGACGGCAACGCGGGCGCGTCGTGCCTTGGCCTCGTGCGGGCTGGGCGGCGCGTTGCGTGCGACGGCGCCCGGCTACATGCTCGACGTGGCCGAGGATTCGGTCGACCTGTTTCGCTTCCGGCGGTTAGCGAAGGCTGCGCGGGGGGCGAGCAGCGATGAGGCGATTCGTCTGACCGCTCAGGCGCTGGCGTTGTGGGAGGGTCGTGCGTTGGCAGACCTCGTCGACTTGCCCCTCTCGCGTCACCTGGGCGCTTTCCTCGACGACGAGCGCTGGCGGGTGGAGGAGCTACGGGCTTCGGCGTTGCTCGCGGCCGGGCGCCCCGACGAGGCGGCCGCTGGGTTGGCTGCAGCGACCACCCAGGAGCCACTGCGTGAGCAGCTCTGGGTGCTCTATGCACGGGCGCTTCGCGACGCCGGCCGCGCAACGGAAGCGGTACGGGCAGTGCGCACTGCGGAGGACGTGTTGTCTGCCGAACTGGGTGTGGCACCAGGCCCGGAGCTTGCTGCGCTCGGGCGCGAGTTGAACAAGAACCGCGCAACTGTTCGTGGGTCGGCCGCGGCGGCATCGCCCGCTACCGCACAGTTCGGACTCGCCGACCAGGCCCGACGGCGGGCCTTCGACGCTGCCGAGCTCTCGGCTCGGAGCGCACTCACCCGACACGCGCACATCGAGGCAGTTCATCACGGTCAGCGAGCGCTCGACCTGCTGCGCATCGACGAGAGCGATGACGATCGTCGCCAGCGAGTACTCATCGTGTTGGGCGAGGCTTACAACCAGAGCGGTAACGAGGCTTCGGCCCGTGCCGTGTGCCTGGAGGCGGTGGCCATCGCCCGCCGGCGGGGCGACGCGGTTGGCTTGGGTTGGGCAGTGCTTGGGTACTGCGCCGACCGCATCGGTTTCTCACCCCCGCCGGAGCAGGCGGAATTATTGGAGGAAGCTCTCGGCTCGATGCCGACCGACAATCATCTGCTGCGCAGCCGTCTGCTGGGCCGACTGGCCCGCGAGTTGTACTGGGTGGTGTCCGCCGATCGTTGCCGCGAGCTTGCCGAGCAGGCGATTGCTGAGGCGCTGCAGGCGAACGACACGGAGAGCCGTCTGCTCGCGCGGTACTCGCTTGCGTACGGGAACTGGACGCCGGCTCGAACACATCGGCTCGTCGAAGTCTGCGAGGAGTACCTCACCGACGCAGTCGCAAACGGGGATCGTATGCACGAGTTGCTCGCCCGGCGATGGCTGGTGCCAGCGGTGACCGAGCTGGGCGACGTGGAGCGCGGTGCGCACGAGGCCGCTCTGGCGATCACGCTCGCCGACGAGCTGGGGATGGCCAGCCAACAGTGGGTAGTTCGTGTGATTGCCGGCGCGCATCACCTAGTCGTCGGTGACATCGAAGTTGCCGAGCGGATGGCCGAGGAAGCCATGGTGCTCGGGGCCGTCTCGGATCCAGGCCCGTCGCTCGACTACGCGAGCCTGCTGCTGTGGACAGTCAGGTGGCTGCAGGGGCGACTTGAGGAGATCGCTTCCTTGGTGGAGGAAGTGGCCACTGGGCCGGGGATCGATCTCCAGCGGCGTCTCGGTCTCGCGCTGACTCGCGGTGCGCTCGGCCGGGTTGACGAGGCGCGGGAGATTCTGGACGCAATCGACGCGCAGGATGTGGACGGAATGCCGCTCGATGCGTCGTGGTACGCAGCGATGGCTTGTCTCGCCGAGGCGGCAGCGTTCACTGCACACGAGCGTTCGGCGCAGCTGGCATGGGACCGGTTGTCGCCCTACAGGGAGCGGATCGCGATCACGACGACCACCGCGACAGGGCCGATCGCACATCAGCTGGGCCTGTGCGCGCGGGTCCTCGGCGACCACACGGCCGCTGCAACGGCGTTCGCTGAGTCCGTCGCCCTGGCCGACCGCTGTGGGGCACCGGCATTCGCCGCCCGCAGCCGACTCGAGCTTGCCGCGTGTCACTCAGTCGCCGGCGCCGGCGCCGCTGCCGACGCCCGCCAGCTAGCGGGCGAGGCGTTGGAGGCCGCAACCCGGTTGGGAATGGTTGGTACCGCTGCTGGCGCGCGTGATCTGCTGAGTCGGATCACGGTTCGGGAGCGACCGGTGAAAGGTTCCAAAACGGGTCGGTGAGGCCGAGAAGGTCCAGAATCGCCTGGTTGTTCTCTCGCGTGTGTGGTTGCCAATTCGGGTCGACCCTGTCGCCCCACCATTCATGTGCGAGTTCGCACAGCTTTGTGACGGTGATGGTCGCGCCGGGTGGTCTCGTTCCGAGCCAGCGAGTGATGTGCTCTTCCGACCGGAAGAGGTTCATCGTCCCTCAAGTGAGGACGATGTCGTCCCACCATCGAACCGCCGGGACCACGCAATGAAAGAGCAAGCCGTCGTCGTCGGGACGTGTGTCGCGCACGTGGACCGTGATCGGGTCGCCGCAGTCTGCGCACGACGCTTCGATGCGGCCCTCAGTGTGCAGAGCAGCGCAAATACCGAAGGCGTCCCACGCACAGTTGGCGTACCACCAGCGGTCGTCCGCAAGCACCCGATACGCGGTCGGCACGGCTGAGAATGGGTTGGCCATTCGAAGCTCGCGAGTGTGCGACTGCAGCACCAGAGCGTGGGCATCGTGCAATCGCTGCCACCCAGCCCACACGTCGTCAGCGGTGGACCCGATCGATGCCGCGACATCGTCGACCGTCGGAGTGCGACCCAGTTCGACAAGCAACCCGTACGTCACGTTGCGGAGAGCAACATCATCGCTGTCCATGTGTGCAGACGCTAGTGGCATTGACGGGTGGCGGAGAACGACGAGACTTCACCCTGGTGGTGTTTGGTTTCGATAACTACCATGAAGAGACGCCTGCATCCGGCATTCGCCGCCACGGCACGCGTCGGAGGTTTCGATGGGGGCACATCTGCGTCGTCGCAGGCTGGTAGGGGGCGTCACTGCAACGACGGTGCCAGCAACGCCACAGTCCTGTTCGTCAACGTCCAGGCCCCAGCCAACCCAACGTTCATCGGGCAACTCGACATCGCTCCAGGCAACGGAGCTGGCTCCGACCCCGTAGGACTGACAGTCGTCAAGGACGGCGCTGGCCAACAGCGCTACCTGCTGGTGACAGCCGGCGGCCCGGCCAACAAGGAGGTGCGGTTCTATCGCTCACCGGTGCTGAGTGCGCCGGACGCCCTCGACCCCGACCCCGCGAGTTGGGAGGAAGTCGGCGCGTACAGCGACCACGTCCTCACGACGTGCCTCGGTGGTGTGTACGTCGACGTCGGCACACATACGTCAGCGCGGGCGCTCACGTCATCACCACGACGGTCACCGACGACGACGGTGGGGCGACCGTAGTCAGTAGGACGATCCAGGTGCTGTCGCTCGAGGACGCCCTCTCGGCGGTGGCTGAACAGCTCACCGTCCTGATCGGTTCCGCTGCGAACGGACGGATCGCAGCAGCCCTGACGGCCGCACGCGACGACCTCATCGGCAACCACACGGGCAAGCCGCCGACGAACGGCGCTCTCGACAAGCTCGAGGTCAAAGATCCGGTCGGAGCCATCACCAAAATTCAGGCGGCGATTGCAGATTTGACCCAGGCGGAGTCACTCGGCGCGGGCGATCTCAGTGCGCTCAAGGATTTGCTCGGTCTGGTGGCCCAGGGCATTGCGACAGCCGCTGAGCAGAAGGCCCTGGCGGCGATTCCAAATCCCAGCTCCGGGCAGCGGAAGACGTTCGCCACGATCCGAGGGTTGATCACCCTCGGCCACCAGCAGTTGGCGTCAGGCCAGTACGCCAGTGCGTGCGACAAATTCCGTCAGGCGACGACCAAGGCACTCAGCCTGCGCAGGTGAGCCATGCGGCCGAATTCACGGGTTCGACCCTGAGCGGTTCGGCCGAAGCGCTGTCGGTCTATGACGGATCTGACGGGTTGCTCATGTGTGAAATGCTGTGGCATGCCTGGCTCAGCCAACCTTGTAGGTCCCGCCCAGCAGGTCGTTGTCGAAGCTCGGTGGCTCTTCGACGGTCAGCAGTTCGTCGAACCGTCGCGAGTGTCGTTTGTCGGTGGCCGGATAGAAGCTGTTGCGGCCGACGTGACCGGGACGACGACCATTCACCTCGGCGACGTGACCTTGATGCCGGGTCTCGTCGACTGCCATCAGCACCTGGTGTTCGACGGTGTCGGCACGCTCGAGGAGCAGGTCTCTGGGCGAACCGACGACGAACTGCGTGAACGAGCTCGCGCCCAGGCGCGTCGAGCACTGGTGGGTGGGGTGACGACGCTGCGCGACCTTGGTGACCGCAACTTCATCACGCTAGAGCTGCGCGGCGAACGCGACCTTCCGACGATCCTGTGCTCCGGCCCGCCGATCACACGTGTGCAGGGACACTGCTGGTATCTGGGCGGTGAGTGCGAGGATCAGGACGCCGTCATCGCGGCTGTGCGTGAGCGCGCCGACCGTGGCTGCGACGTCGTGAAAGTGATGGCGACGGGAGGGGTGGGCACCCCGACCATGCCGCCGTGGAAGTCGCAGTTCGACCTCGATGGCCTGCGCGCAGTCGTTGAAGAATCTCATCGCTTGGGGTTGCCGGTGGCGGCGCACTGCCATGGGGAGCAGGGCATCTCGGACTCGGTTGACGCCGGCGTCGACACCATCGAACACTGCACCTTCATGCACGAACTCCACGACCCGAATCCGGACCGAGAGCTGATCGAACGGCTCGCTCGTTCAGGAATTGCGCTGTCAGCGACTTTCGGGAGGTGCCCCGACGCTGGGCCCCTGCCGCCAATGCTGGCCGCCGGTATGCCGTTCGTTCAAGCTGCCCATCGAGCCATTCGTGAACTGGGCGGCAAGATCGTCGTTGGAACCGACGCTGGTATCAACCCAGGTAAGCCGCACGATGTCGCCCCTCATGCCATCCACAATCTGATGATCATCGGCATGACACCGGTCGAGGCGCTCGCGGCCATGACATCCGGTGGAGCCGATGCGCTCGGTCTCCCCGCCAAAGGCCGACTCATCGCAGGTGCCGACGCCGACATGATCGCTGTCGACGGCGACCCGCGCGCCGACCCAGACGCCGTGACGCGCATCCGACAGGTGTGGAAGGCTGGCGAGCCAGTCGCTCGCTGATGGGAGCTGTGAGTGAAGTCACTTGACATTGCGGTAGTGGGCGGGTCGATTGCTGGCTGCTCGGCCGCGATCCTGCTCGAGCGGGCGGGTCACAACGTGCACGTGTACGAACGGTCGCATGGCGGTCTCGTCGGGCGCGGCGGAGGCATCGGGACACCCCAGCCGCTGCTCGAATTGTTGATGGAGCACGACCTAGTTGACCGCGACTTTCCGTACCTGGCCTGCTCGTCGATGCCGTTCGTGATGCGCACCCCGGGCGAGCCCACGTTCGGCTACGTCCCATGGGAGGTGCCCTCGCAATTTGCGATGTTCCACTGGACAGCATTGTGGAATGCCCTTCGCCGGAGAGTTTCCGACGATCGGTATCACCGAGGCTCGGGCGTGGCTAGCGCAGTTGAGAGTCTGAATGGACGCGTCGACCTGACCTTCGAGGACGGCTCCCTGGCAGATGCAGATCTGGTCGTGTGGGCCGACGGCTATCAGTCACTTGGCCGCAGCCTGATGTTCCCGGAAGCCGACCTGCGCTATCGCGGGTACATGCTGTGGCGGGGGCTGCTCCCAGAACGTGAACTTGGCGACCGCGACATCCTGGGGACGACGGTGCCGCGGGTTTCGTTCCCCACGATGCCCGGGCAGTTCGTTGCGTATTTCGTGCCGGGCGCTGACGGCTCATCGCAGCACGGCGACCGCTTGGTCAACTGGGCGGCTTACATCCCACTGGCAGTTGAAGAACTGGCTTCGTTCATGATCGATCGGAAGGGGACCCTTCGCGTCGGCACCATTCCACCCGGCGAGCTACGACCCGAGGAAGAGCAACGGCTGAGTGCCTTGATGACTGCCGAGCTGCCGGACGCCTTCGCCGCCTTGGTGAACTCGACCGAGAACACCTACGTGCAGTTGATCTACACGGTGAGGGCGCCGGGTTATCACAGGGGTCGGATGTGCCTGATCGGTGATGCCGGCACCGTTGCTCAACCGCACACCGGGTCGGGGGTGTTCAAGGGGTACAACAACGTGGTCAGTCTTCTCGACGCTCTCGATCATCATGATGACCTCGACGCCGCCCTCGACGAATGGGGCCCAACACAGGTTGAGCTGGGAGACCGATTGCTGGCGCTCGGCGAGCAGACCGAGCAGGCGTTCATCTGGAACCCGCTCGATCTGGCAGCTGCCGACGCGACAACGGTCGAGGAGTGGTTTCACAAGGCCGTCGAGTTCCCCGACGACTTCAGTTTCGAGCCACGCAACAAGTGAGTCCGGCCGTCGTCGCCCGCATCGTCGCCATCCGTCACAAACGCCGCCGCTGAGCGTGACCGAAGCGGTTCAGCTGAACCGCTTCGGCGTGACTACCGGGGTAGTGCGCGGAGGCGGTCGAGTGCTCGTCGCTCGATCTGAGCGATACGTGCCAGTTTCACTCGGAGGTGGTCGGCAACCTCCTGCAGCCTGCGAGGCGCGCCCCGGTCCAAGCCGAATCTCAGCCGCAACACTTCCGCTTCGCTGGGGTCGAGGTGTGACAACAAGTCTTCGATCTCTTCAGTCATCCGGATCGTATCGACCACCGCGGTCGTGCTCGTTCGCGCAAGTGCCCGCGGGTCGCGAGGGACGAAGATGACTCGCACTCTGTGCTGAAGCGAGTCGAGCAGATCGAGCGAAGCGAAGTACCGTCCGAACTGCTCGGCCATGTCGGCGTCTTGAGTGATGAGGGTCGATCGGGTCCGGATTGCGGCAGCGCAGATCCATCGGTCGTTGTGGCTCATCGTTCGGTTGGTAGCCGCCGTGATCCGGGCGAAAACGTCTGCGTCGTCGGCCTCGATCGTTTCGATGTCAAGGCCGAGTCCGGTCTCGAGAACCCGGCGTCGCGAATTCACTTTGTGGCGTGCGTCGCCGCACGCACGCACGCCCGTCCAGAGTTCGCCAAGCACGACCTGATGCGTCTTTGGAGCGGTGCCATCATCGAGTTCTTCCAGTATCCCGGCGAGGTACCTCGCGACTTCGGGGGCGGCTTCGTGGAGTCCGATGAGTGCGCTCGTGTCGAGTATCACCCCCACGGGTCGTCGACCTGCGACTCGATTTCTGCGCGCTTGGCCCGGTCGTGCTCGTCTGCCCAGCCGCTGTCCGCCTGAGACAGCTCGGCGACCAGATCGAGCAGACGTCGGGTAGGGGTGCGCGTATCGGAGTCGGCCCGATGTGGAACGAGCTTGGCAACGACCTCTCCGTTGCGGGTGATGTAGACGACTCCGCTGCGCTCGGCCTCGTCGAGAACAGCGGCGGTGTCGTTGCGGAGATCTCGCACGCCAAATCTTTTGGGCCCCTCGTCCTCAACAGCGAGGGTGTCGGCAACAGCTGCAGTTCTGCTCGTCATGGGACGTAGTGTAGCACCCAAGTGTGCTACACGTCTTTGGCTCTGATGCGCCGACCGGTTCGTGTTAAAGGTTGACGGCCTTGGAGAGCAGTCGACGCTGTTCGGACCGCTGTTCGGCGGTTGCGTTCGGGTCGGCACGAAGTGTTTCGGCGTTGCGGAGCAGTTGACCGAACTGTGCGTCTGGGACTCTGTCGCCATTGGTGTCGACCTGCTGGTTCCAGGTGACGCCACCATTCATGAGTTCCATCCAGCCCGCCAGAATCGCCCGATCGAGCATGCCGAGTTGATCGGCGGGGCCGCCGCTCGGGTTCAGGATTGCAATGGCGTCAGCGGCCGATGTCAGAGGCCGGGCATCGGCTGCGGCGCCGAAGGTGACCGACAGATGATCGATTGCTCGTAGGTAGCAGGCTGTCTGCGCTGCCGAAAGCTTCGTGCTGCCCTTGCCCTCTAGCGACGCTGTCCATGAACCGACGCCCTGTTGCTTGGTGGGTGAACCGGTGACGACCACCCAGGTGGCGTCGACCGCAGACCCGCCGTCGTCGTCCGTCACCGTGGTGATCACTCGGTAGAGACACGCGTTTGCCCACGTCTTCACAGGAGCGTCGGTGACGTCGCGCTGGTTGACCTCGGTGCTCGGCTTCGGGTCGAGTCGAGCCAGATTGGAGCGATAGGTGGTGACGGTGGAGGTGCCGTCGCCCCAGGCCCAGTTGAAGGTGAGGTCGTCACTGCCGGGGTCGACGGACCTTGCCGACATCGTTGACGCAACGTTTCGTGTGGCCAGCATCGTGCGCACATCGATCACTGTGTCGGTGTCGGTCCCGTCAGCCAGAATCCATGTCCGACCGTCGACGGGTTCAGCGATTTCGGCCGTCGGATTGATGTTGTTCACGGTGGCGATCACCGTGTCGAAACCGGTGCCGCTGTCGTCGTCGGCGACAGTGACGGTGATGGTGAAGACGCCGTCGTCGCCGTACTGATGGGTCTCGGTGAACGCCCGGGTGGTTGGCGGCTGGACGAGAGCGGTGACGTTGCCGTCGCCCCAGTTGATCTGGTAGCCGTGCGTGTCGCCCAGACTCGGGTCGGTGAACGACGCCGACACGGTGGCTGTCCCGAACTCATCCAGCGTGACGTCGGCGCTGGCAGTCACCGTCGGGGCGACGTTGCGCACCGTGACCGAGGCTGCGCTGCTGGCGAAGCCAAGGTCGTCGTCGAGCACCGTGACGGAGGCGGCAACGATGTCTTGTGGCGTCAACGTGGGGTTGTCGTCGTCGTACGTGTGGGTCACGGTCACTACTGTCCCGTTCTTCACGCCGGCCGCCATGGGCACCGACGTCGAGTTGCCGTCACCCCAGGTGACGAGAACGGTCTGGCTGTCGTTGCCGGGGTCAGTGACTGTCACATCGACCGACACCGGGGTGCCCTCGTCGACGGCCGATGCGAATGTTGCGCTGACGACCGGAACGATGTTGTTCACCGTGATCGAGTCCGTAGCCGTCTTGGTGGTCTGCGGATCGGTGACCGTCACGGTCTTGGAATCGGCTGTTGTTCCCGTGGGATCGTCGTCGGTGTACACGTGGCTCACCGTCACCGGGAGCTGGCCCACATTCGGAACCGTCACGATCGTGCCGTCGCCCCAGTTCAGGCTGAGGTTGCGGGTGCCGGCACCCGACACTGAGACCATGGCGGACGCCGAGGACCCCTCGTTCACGGATTCGGTGGCCATGTCAAGCGACGGGACCACCGGCGCTTCGGGGTCGGCCACACCCGCACCGAAGAGAGATGCGTTGTAGCCCTGACAGGCGGGAGTGCCTTGGTCGTTCACGAGATTGTCGAACAGATCGGCCAGCATCTGATCGACGCGACCTGACAGGCCGAGGAAGTCGGAAGGACTGATGTTGATGCCGAACCCGACGGGCTCGCCGAAGATCGCGCCCTGCACGGAGAGGGCGAAGGTGTTGCTGGCGCCCGGCCCGAGGTCGACGAAGAACTCGGCGCAATCCAGGCGAACCACCTTGCCGATGCCGTCGAACACTGCCTTCATCGCCGCGTCGAGCTGAGTGGCGTCAAGGCTCTGCAGCCCGGCCACCGTGGCGTTGATAGCCGTGCGGAAAAGCGGCGTGATGTACGTGCGAGCGATGCCAGGGATCGTGCATCTCCCGTTGACCATCGCATTGGGGAAGACGGTGCTGCAGATACCCGGAATCTTGATACCGATAGCGGGGGTGCAGCCGAGCTCGCCGAAGCAGACGCCGGGGATCGTGAAGTCCACACCGTTGAGCGCAGCGTCGAAGATGTTGTTGACGATGTTGCCGATGTCGGCCTTGTCGATCTCCTTGATGGTGTTCGAGATGCTGGCGAGCCATGCGGGTGTAGCGATCCCTGCACCGTTGAGGATGGCCGGCAGGTCGGTGAGCAGCTGGGTGGCGCCTCCGCCTGCGTTCTCCCACGAAATCAACACGTTCTCGATCCCGTCGACCAACGTGTTCAGTGACTGCAAGTCGGCGATCAGCGAGTCCGTCAGTGCCTTACCCAACGATGGGTCGCCGATCTTTGCCGAGCTGGTCGAGACGAGCACGTGCAGGTTCAGCCCCGCAGGCGCATCCTCGTTGAAGACGTCGACACTGGCCTTCCCATCGACGAGCACGGTGAGCGCTCCGTTCATCGTCTGCAGCTCGCCGTAGTAGGTGAGGTTGAGATCGTCGAAGTCGAGTTTGATCTTGCCGTACACCAGCACAGCCCCGCCAACGCTGATCTCGCCTTCACCCTCCACGAAGAGCCGTTGCTCCGAGGCCGACAAAGCAATGTCGACTTCACCGCCCTTCCAGTGGATCGGGCCGATGTCGAACGGTGCCAAGCTTCCCTGACCGATGATTCCCGACTCGGAGATGTCCAGCAGGATGCCCGCGAAGCAGCCTTCGCTGCGGCGTGCCGCACACGATGTGGACGGCCCCGGTTTCACGGCCACGGTGCCATTCGGGTCACACGTGGGCGTTGCGACGTCGTTGGCGCCGGTCGGGTTGATGTACAGGTCGGCCTGGATGCGCAAGCCTTGGGCGATGCACAGCTCGGGCACGCCCAGCGGCGACAGACTGAACGACAGGTTGCGCAGCCCGATGTCGGGCAGCCCGGCATCGCTGAGCGTGCCCGTGCCGCCGGTCAGGGCGTTGGCCACCTCGACGATGTCACCGAAGCTCAGCCCGTTCGGTGCCGCAGCGCGCATGCCGTTGAACTCGATGAGCACGAACGGCAGGGAGGGGATTGGTTGGAAGCTCAGCGACAGTGCGCCGGAAAGGTTCTTGCCAGCCACATCGATGTTGGCGGCGACGCCGAATGTCACCTTCGTGCCGGTGGGGTCGGCCTCGAGGCCCAGGCTGAGTTGCATCTGGCGCAAGCCCAACCAATCGATGCCCATCGGATGCCAAACGGCCTCGGCGCTGCCGAGCGATGAAGGGTCACCGGCGTACAGGTTGCCGTTGAGCATGAGCGACGCACCGGCCGCGGACGCTTCGATCTGTGCGGAGAGCTGCACGGTCAGCAGATCGTGGCAGTAGTACTCGGTACCGACCAGCTTGACCTTGCCGCCGTCGGCACAGGTTGCGTCGGCCTCCACCGGCGCCAGTTGCTCGACGCCGACGTCGGCGAGTGTCGCGGCCGCTATGGGGTCGCGGAGACCCTGCTCGATGGCGAACGTGATGTCGCCGATCAACGACATCGACACTCCGTCGGGGCTGACTGATAACTCCAGTGCCAGGCCGGCCCCGTCGATGGAGGTCGGCAGCGCTGCGGGGTCGAGGCGCATACCCAGCGACAGCTCCAGGCCGCCGGCCCCTGCAGGGTCGCCGATGGGCAACTTGCCCTTCAGTTGCACCTGGTCGCTCACGCCGAGTTGCGAGAGCAGCGGCTTCACCGCATCGGGAATGGGGATCGCGCCGTACATGCCGATTCCGGTCGTCACCTTCTGGGCCTCGCCGTCGATGAACAGCGGGGTGAACCAGTCCTTGGTGAGACCGTCAGGAAGGCTGTCCACCTGGAACGGGCCGTTCGAGTACACGAAGCCGACTGTCGATCCGGTGTCAGGATCGACCAGCGGAATATCGAACGGAACTTCGATGGTGTCGGGCAGGAACGAACCGAGCGAGAGCTCCTGGTCGGGCTGCACGCCGAGCGTGATCTTCAGTGGCTGAGCGACGTTGTTGATCGGTGCCGGCTTGCGGACGTTCAGCAACACCTTCGCCGCGATCGGGTCGTCCTCGCCGTACGGGTCCCACTGCAAACTGACGACGGCCTCGACCTGCCAGCCGTCCCCGAGCGTGACCACCAGTTCGCCAGGCCCGAAGCCGAGAGAGCCGACCGAGTCCGCGAAGTCTCCGAGGTCAGCCTCGAGCACCTCCGCGATGTCGTTGATGGTGACCGTGCTGAGCAGCGCGATTCGGATACTTGCCTCGGTGGCACCGCCTCCGGTGGAGAGGTCGACGTTGACTTCCAACTTCTTGCCGTTGATGTCCAGCGCGCCGGCAAAGCCGACTGAGATCACTGCCGGCTGGGGGGTCGGCGGGGTTGTGTTCGCATCTGCGGCTGGCTTGACGATGGAGACGTCGAGTGAGGCGGAGTCGATGGTGAGCCACTCGACGCCGTACGGCGACACCCAGTCACCGATTGCACCGGACAGAGCAATTTCGATGCCTTCGCTCGACTTCGAGAACGAAGCGGAAAGGTCGAGCGACACAGGCGAGTCGTCGCCGGGCAGCGTGATCTGGGCGCCGACCAAGCCAGCGGTGAACGAGAACGCCTTGTCGACATTGTCGTAGGCGATCTCCAAGGTCCAGTCGCCACCCTGCGGCCACGACATATAGGTGGGCAGCCAGTCCGGGCCAGTTCCGTTCGGAATCGATGCGCTCAGGCGCAGATCCGTCAGGACCGGAGGCGCTGGAGTACTGGGATCAGGTGCGGGAGCGTTGGGGTCGGCGAACAACGACCCGAGATCGATACCGACTTCGCCTTCGAGGACAATGATGCCCGTCGTGTCCCAGCCGAGCGCAGCGGGAATGTCGTCGCCCAGTGAGGCGGCGTCGGCCTCTGCACGCAGCAGCACGCTGGGGCCGATTGCGAGTGGGGTGTCGAGCGGCGCGCCGAGCACGTCTTCGAGGTACGCGACTGCCCGCGGCCCGAGATCATCGGGAGCCGCCGAGAACGCTGTGGGCAATGCCGCCAGAAGCGTGAAGCGCGGCAACGTCAGATCGGCGATGGCTCCCTCTGGAACCGGCAGTATGTCGCCGAGCGCGGCACCCGACGGCGACCGCAACGACAGCAGAACCTGCGCGTCTTGGCCCGTCGGAACATTGACGCTGATCAGCGTTTGAAATGCAACCGGATCGCCGGCGAGAGCAACCGAGCTGTCGGCGAACAGGGTGATCGTGGTGCCGCTGCTGGAGGTGACGAGAGTGAACTCGCCGGTGAGGAGCTGGACGCGGTCGAGTTCCTCCGCAGTGAGCCCGGTGGACAGCCCGTCGAAACCGGGTCGGGCCTGCAGCCAGTCGAGGAACTCGCCCAGGCCGACCTGGTCGACGATGGCCAGCGTTCCCGCGACGCGGTCGCCATCGGTCTCCAACGACATCTCGACTCGAGTGCCGTCGCCGATGTCCAGTGTGAAGGCGAGCGAACCGCCGATGGTCCCCTGATGCTCGAAGAGGGTCAGCTCGACATTGTTGAGTGTGCCGAGCAGCGCATCGAGGCCGAACGGAGGCGTCACGCTGGACGCGGCGAGCGTGATGGTATTGCTCGTGTCGCCGAGCACATCGGTACCCGAGAACGTGACGCCCTCGTAGACGACGGAGTCGGTGCGGGTGAGCGAGTTGGCGAGTTCGTGGCGCACACTCACCGAGCGGCCATCCATCCAGCTCGGCGTCGGGAGGTTGCGAGCAACGACGTCGACTGCGAACACGTTGTCGGTCGGTTCGGCTCCGGCGAAGAGCGCGTCGAGGTCGCCGGTGAGCGGACCGTGCACAGCAGCGCCAGATGCGCCGATCTCGTCGAGGATGTCTTCGAGGTCGGCAGCGGGTGATGCCGGATCGTGTTCGGCCGACAGCGAGGCTCCTTCGATCAGTTCGATCTCCTCACCCGCTTCGAGGCCCAGGGCCACGGCGGCCGCTGCACTGATGTCGTCGGCTGCGATGGTGGACGGACCATCGGACATCACGAGGCGCACATCGGTCAACGCAACGTCGTCACCGGTCCAGCCCGCATCTAGCGTTGCGAGCGTCGTGTCCGGAACGCCGATCAGGATGACTGCGACCACCGGGGTGACGTCAACGGCGTCATCCCAATCGGCGACGAGCGCGAGTGAGGTGGCGTCTGCCGGACTGCTCGCGCCCAGTGAGTTGGCGACAGCTTCAAAGGTCACCGTCTGTGTGGCGTCGTCGGTGCTGACCTCAGTGTTCGCCAGGTCGATGTCGGGCAGCCCGGCCAGGGTCAAGGCGATACGCACGTCGGAGTCGGCAGCCAGCTCGTCGATGGCTGCGGCGACGTCGGCGTAGGTGCCAGTCAGTTCGAAGTCACCACTCTGCGCAGCGGAACCCACGCTGAGTTGCAGCGGCTTCAGTGCGCCGGCCTCGCCAGCCAACGACCACAATGCGGTCGCCATGGCAATGCCAACCAGAGCGATCTCCCGTACACGCTGCTTCTTCAATTTTTGCTCTCCCGTCAGAACGTCTTCGCACCATAGGTGACAAAGGCAGCGTTGGGGAACAGTGGAGCTGTCAAGGAGCTGTCAAGAACCAGGACGAACGACGACTGTGCGCGGTGGCGTCGGTACCGACGGGGCCGTGGACGAACCTCCGTCCGTTACGCCGACGCAAGCGGTTCAGCTGAACCGTTTCGGCGTGGCGGGGTCGCGCGACATGTAGGCCAGAACGGCGAGCGCGCAGGCGAGAGTCACCAGCAGCCGCGGGATGGCGCCGGGGGCATCGGGATGGGCGGGGAGTGGAAGCCATCGTTGCGGGGGAAGGTAGGCCGTGGCGTACACGACCATGCAGCACGCTGCCCCGGCGATGCCGCCCGGCTGCCAGTTCAGGATTTAGATCGCGAGCGGTGCGATCGACACGTCGCACGCTGATGGTGAGGTAGTAGTGAAGTCACTCGACATTGCGATTGTTGGAGGGTCGATTGTCGGCGGCTCGGCGACGATCCTTCTCACCCGGGCCGGACACAACGTGCATCGAACCCACCTCGATCTGACCGCCACCTCTCCTGCTAGCCGCCCATTGACCCCCCGAACGAGTGGGAGTACAGTCACCCGAGGGAACGAGGGTCGGCGTAACCCGCCGTTCTCTGGGACGGGAAGTCCACAACTGTTGTTGGGAGTTGGGCACTGTGAAGATCCGTGCGTTGCAGCGGTGCATTCCGCTCGCCGTGACCGCGGCCTTGCTCGTCGGTGGGGCGGTCCTGCTGCCGACCTTCGTCGGCGTGGCGAGCGCTACCTCGCATCCGCCGTTGTCGATCGCTGATGCGTCGGTAACCGAGGGAACCGGCGCTGGTTCGACAGCGATCAACTTGATCGTGTCGTCACCGGCGTTGCAGCCAGCCGATTGTGGGTTCCGGATCGTGCTGACACACGGTTCAAGCAGCGCTGCCGACTTCACCGTTACAGCGTTCTTCGACGTCACTGCGGTGTGGGACACCAACGACGCAGACATTCCGAGAACGTTCCAGATCGCTCAAGACGCAATCGACGAGCTGAACGAGACGTTCACGGTGGAGATCACCGGAGACGCCGGTTCTGCAAACCCGTGCCCGATCGGCGACGGTGTCGCGACGGGCACGATCATTGACGACGACGGACCTCCGCCAACGACCGCTCCGCCAACGACCGCTCCGCCAACGACCGCTCCGCCAACGACCGCTCCGCCAACGACCGCATCGCCAACGACCGCCTTGTTCGCACCACCGCACGCCACGCCGACCACCGCACCGCCGACTACCGCACCGTCGGCCGTGCAGCCCCCGCCCGCTCGCGGCAACATCCCGCAAACCGGCAGCTTCAACGATGACACTTTGCGGATGGCACTGGCCTTGTTTGCCGCCGGTGTTGCCCTCATCGTCTTCGTCCGTCGCAGGAGTTGCGGGTGATGTAGACGGCTCCGCTGCGCTCGGCCTCGCCAAGAACAGCGGCGGTGTCGTTGCGGAGATCTCGCAGGCCAAATCTCTTGGGCCGCTGGTCCTCCCCGATGAGGGTGTCGGCGACAGCAGCCGTCCTACTGGTCATGAAGTCACGTGTAGTACGCCAGTGTGCTACAGACTCTCGACGCGGCGGGTCCCATCCAACAGCGTTCACTACCTACTGTCGTAACACGGCTGTCGATTGGTTCCCTTCAAGATCTGGCGCAATGGGGCTAGCGGTCGAAAGCGGTTCGTGATTGGATCGGTCACATGACTTCACATCGTCAACCAAACGTATGGCCGTCACCTGACACCGTCGTCATCACAGATGGCGGATTGGAGACCTGGTTGGTATTCGACCGCGAGGTCGACCTGCCGGCGTTTGCCGCCTACCCGCTTGCAGTGGACGCCGCAGGTCGGGCTCTGCTCGTCGAGTACTACGAGTACTACGCAGCAATAGCCCGATCGATCGAATCTGCGCTCGTGCTGGAGGCACCAACCTGGCGAGCGAACCCCGACTGGGCAGCCACACTGGGCCATGACAAAGCTGCGCTCGCAGAGTTCATTTCAGCGTCGGTTGGTGTCGTCGACGAAGTTCGCAGCCGTTGGACCAG
>JANOYI010000235.1:0-9261 GCA_031428795.1 Ilumatobacteraceae bacterium
ATGGCACCCAATTAGCGCAGCAATATCGGCGTCGCTGCGACAGTGCTCGATGCCGACTCTGATCTCTTCTCGTTGCTCGAGTGTCAACGCACTCTCTCGCCGTGATCGTTCCTGGAACATCGCAACATCGTCGTTGGTCAAGTAGCGCTGCAACGTCGACAAACCCATCCCGACCTTCGCCGCGACCTCACGCTGCTCCATCCCGGAACGCAACAGCCGACCCGCCTCTGACAACACCCACACCGAAACCGGCATCACATACCCCATAAAACTCAGGGACTGTCGCGATCACCAATTGACAACAAGGACCTGGGGTGCAATGGAAACCCTGGGGCGGTGGGTGCTGTGGCTACCAGCCGCGGGCTGCCCACTCTTCGAGGTGGGGGCGTTCGGCGCCGATGGTGGTGCTCACGCCGTGGCCGGGCATCACGATGGTTTCGGCGGGCAGGGTGAACAAGCGATTGTCCAGCGACTGGATGATGGCGTCGAAGTCGCCCTCGGTGGACTTGGTGTTGCCGGGACCGCCGGGGAACAGCGTGTCGCCGGTGAAGAGCAGCGGTGCACCTTCCACACGGAAACTCACCGAGCCTGGGGTGTGGCCGGGGTTGTGGATGGCGTGCAGGCGCAGCCGACCGACCTCGATGACATCACCGTCGTCGATGAACACGTCGTACCCGACGTCCTTCAACATCTGCGCGTCCTGGCTCATCACGGCGACCTCGTACCCGGCCTCGCGAATGGCGGGAACGGCCTGAATGTGGTCCCAGTGACCGTGGGTTTCCAGCACGCGCCGCACTCCGAGTCGCTCGCACATTTGCAGCAGCTGCTCGTGTTCGTTGGCCGCGTCGATGAGGATTGCGTCGCCGGTCTCGCGGCAGCGCAACACGAACACATTGTTGGCGTATGGCCCGACGACAACTCGGTGAATCTCCAAGCGGCTATCAGCCCAATGCAAGGTGGTCATCTCGCCACGCTACTGCCGCCGCACCGCGTCATGTCCGACCAGGTCGCACGCAGTCGGAACATGACATGGTGGCGAATTTGACGCAGTACGTTGGCGTCGTGAGCGACCCCCTACTCGACGACCCAACGCTGTGGAGCGCGGGCCACCAGGCCGCAGCAATTCGTGAGGGAAGGCTGGGCAGCGAGGAATTGCTGGACCTGTTTCTCGCTCGCATAGCGGCCGTCGACCCGAGGGTGAACGCGGTGTGCACGTTGGCCGAGGAACCCGCGAGGCAACGCTGCCGCGAGGCAGACGCAGCGACAGTGCGAGGTGAGTCGTGGGGGCCACTTCACGGCCTGCCCGTCACGATCAAGGATGCGATTGCGACGGCCGGCATTCGTTCCACCGGTGGCTCCACGGCACTACGCGACCATGTCCCTGTGACCGACGCTCCAGCCGTCGAAGCCCTCAAGGCAGCCGGAGCGATTGTGTTCGGCAAGACCAACCTGCCCGAGTGGTCCGGCGATTGGCAGAGCTTCAACGAGATGTTCGGCACCACCAATAACCCGTGGGCGCTGACGCATACACCGGGCGGTTCGTCGGGTGGAGCAGCCGCTGCGGTCGCATGCGGAATGACCAGCTTCGAGCTAGGCACCGACATCGGCGGCTCGGTGCGTGTCCCGTCGGCGTTCTGCGGCGTGTGGGGTCACAAGCCGAGCTTTGGAATCATCCCAACACTCGGTTATCTCGACGAGCCAGCGGGCGGCGACACCGAGAGCGATGTCAACGTGTTCGGTCCGATCGGTCGTAGCGCAGCAGATTTGCGGCTGCTGCTCGACGTGCTCGCCAAGCCGACACCTGAGCACGCCACGGCGTGGACGCTGAACCTGCCCGAGCCGAATGTGACATCGCTGCAGGGCTTGAGGGTCGCGGTGTGGTTCGACGAGCCCGAGCTGGAGATCGACAGCGAGATGGCAGTCGTACTTCACGCCGCGGCCTCTGCGGTTGAGAAAGCCGGAGCCTTGCTCGACCGGACGGCGAGGCCGGAATTCGACGTGCGCGCCGCATGGCGCAACGGTGCGCATCTCATCGGTGCTGCCTGCTCGGTGAGCGATGTGAACGGACCCGCCCTGACCCATCACCTGTGGATGTTCATGCACCGTGAGCGTGCCCGGGTGCGTACGGCGTGGGCCGAGTTCTTCGGTCGGTTCGACGTGCTGTTGTGCCCAGTCACAATCGTGCCTGCGTTCCCTCATCTGCAGGAGGGCCTGTGGAGCGACCGGCGCATCATGATCAACGGACGCCATCGGGACTACCTCGAAATTGAAGGGTGGCCGGCGTTGATCGGCAGCGCGTACCTCCCCAGCACTTCCGCACCGGTGGGCCGCACGCCTGACGGACTGCCGGTGGGCGTGCAGGTAGTTGCGCCCTATTTGCACGATCGGCTGGCGATTCAAGTCGCAGAGTGGATTGGCGAGGCGACCGCGGGCGGCTACCAGCCACCACCGATTTTGGTCTGAGGAAAGCCGCCCACTTCGGCCTCTCCCGTGTTACGGTTACATGTCGATTGTGACGGGAGTTGTAATCAACATCACGCGTTCCGCGGGCCCGGAAACCAAGGAGTCATCCATGCATGCACCTCGTTCTTTAGGCGCGTACGGCCTCACCCTCGTCCTCGGTATGTCCGGAGGCTGTGGAGTCATCCAGAAGTGTGCGCCGCCGGCTCCGCCAGTCAGCGCCCCCTCCGCCCCTGCGGGTATCAGCAGTTCTTGCACCGATCTGGTCAATGTCGAACGGGCGAAGGCCGGTCTGGCTCCGGTCACTGTCGTGGGCGCTCTCACTCAGGCCGCGCAAGACCATTCCACCTACCAGGCCAAGCAGCAGACCATGACCCACACCGGGTCGAATGGCTCCAACGCAGGCCAGCGGATGGAGGCTCAGGGATTCGCGTGGAGTACCTGGGCGGAGAACGTCGCCGCCGGTCAGGTTGATTGCCCGAGCGTGATGAGCGCATGGATGGGAAGCGCAGGTCACCGCGCCAACATCTTGAATCCGACAATGACATCGATAGGCATCGGTGCAGCCACCGGCGCGAACGGTGTCCCCTATTGGACGATGGACTTAGCTGCGGCACGCTGAGGCTCTTTCAGACGTAGTGTCGTATGGCATGAAAAGTCCTCGATGAGCTCCAGCTCGATCACTCCGGTCCATGAGCGCCCGACCTGGCGCGGCTGGTTTCACGTGGGCGCCTTTGCGTTGTCGATACCGGGCGGTCTGATGCTGGTCCTCGCCGCCGACCATGCGTCGGCGAAGGTGGCAGCCTCCATCTACGCCGCCAGCCTGCTGCTCGGGTTCGGAACGTCAGCCGGCTATCACCGGCTGGCACGAACCGAGCGCTCGCAGGCAATCATGCAGCGCCTGGATCATTCGATGATCTTCGTGCTCATCGCCGGCAGCTACACGCCGGTGTGCCTGCTGGGCATGCCGCCGGCATGGGGCATTCCGCTGCTGTGTGTCGTCTGGTCGGTAGCGGTCTTCGGCATTCTGTTGAAGCAGTTTGCATTCGAACGGTTCCGGCTCTTGGAGTACTCGCTTTACCCAGTCTTGGGTTGGAGCCTGGTGTTTGCGGCGCCGGTGCTCATCCGGCACATGACTGCTGTCGAGCTCTCGTTACTGCTGGCTGGCGGATTGCTCTACACAATCGGCATACCTGTCCTCGTGCGTGAGCGGCCCAATCCGTGGCCAAACAAATTCGGCTATCACGAGATCTGGCACGGTTTCACCGTCGCCGCGGGCGCCTGCCACTTTGTCACCATGGGTCTGCTGGTTCGCGGATGAATCGGCGCCTGCGGGCCGTTTTGTTGGTCGGTGGCTTCGTGGCCGGCGCCAGTGTCATTGCGGTGCAGTCGAATCGTTCGGCGGGCGCAACGACTGCCGCAGTTCCCATTTTTGCACCTGCCACCGTTGGTTTCGAGTCTGTGCCGGCGGCGCCTGCGACGCGGCTGTGGTCAGGGTGTGTGACGGCCGCGAACGTGGCGCGACGCGCTGCTGGCGCGGCGCCGCTTCAGATGGATCTGCGAGTGGCCATAGCTTCTGCTGGCCACTCCGAGTACCAGGCGCAGACACAGAAGCTGTCACACACTGGGAGCGCTGGTTCCAACGCCGGTGACCGCCTCAGGGCAGCCGGTTACAGCTGGGCGACTTGGGGCGAGAACGTGGCAGCAGGTCAGGCGAACTGCGAGTCGGTGCTGGCTGGGTGGCTCGCCAGCGCACCGCATCGTGCCAACATTCTGAACCCTGCGTTTCGCCACGTCGGGTTCGGCATGGCGTTCGGCGCCAACGGCGTGCCCTACTGGACGATGGATCTTGCGGCCGGCGGCTGATCGAGTCGGACGACTCGCTCAGTCAGTTGCTGACGACATCGAAGCCCAGTGACAATGCGACGGGAATCTGCATCGGGTCGAACGTCACGAAGGTGACCGGTCGCGGCAGCCGGTCGGCCGCTGCGAGGTGGAGTGCGTCGGCTAGGCGCAGCGGCTGCTCACGCATCAGCTGTGCGGCGCGATCGAGGCAGCGTTGGTCGACTGGCACTACCGCGTAGCGGTCCCACTGAAGGCGCAGGGCGTCCTCCAGGTCTGCCTGCAGGAACGGCTCGTCGGTGAGTTTGGCGATGACGGCGAGGGCCTCCGTCAGCGCCAGCGCGCTGACGCAGGTGAGCGGGCGCAGAGCCTCGAGGGCGTGTCGACGAACCGATGACTCCACGTGCAGTGCCACCACCGCGCTGGTGTCGAAGAAAACGGTCAAACCCCACCACCGGTCACCCGCGGATCTCCTTGAGCGCGCGATCAAGTCGGACGCCGCTCCATATCGGGACCGGTGTGCCGGGCCGGGCGGCGTCGGTGCGACGGGGAGCGACGACTGCGCCCGCAGCGATGAGGTCGGCCAACACGGTCTGGCCCTGCTCGGCCTCGATTGGTCCCAGCTGTGCGACGGCGCGCCCGTCCACGGACACCACCACGCGCTGACCGCTTCCGGCCCGGCGCACGGCAGCAGCCAGGTCGGCGCGGAGCTCTCGAATGCCGATCATCTGTACACCGTCATGCGTACACCAGTGTACACACCTCGAATAGCGGCGGCCCAACCCAACCGCCCAGACTTGCGCCATGAACTTTGCCTTCACCGAAGAACAAGAAGAACTGCGCAAGACCGTCCGGGCATTCCTGGAAGCGAAGAGCGCCGAGACCGCAGTCCGCGAGCAGATGGAAACCGACTCCGGCTACGACACCGCAGTCTGGAGCCAGATGGGCGAGCAACTGGGCTTGCAAGGCCTGGCAATCCCCGAAGAGTTCGGTGGCTCCGGCTACACGTTCGTCGAGCTGGGCATCGTCCTCGAAGAGCAGGGCCGCGCACTGCTGTGCGCCCCGTTCTTCAGCACCGTCGTGCTCGCCGCCAACACGTTGCTGCACAGTGGCGACGACGCGGCCAAGGCAGCGCACCTGCCGGGCATCGCCAGTGGCGAGACCATCGCCACGCTGGCATTCACCGAGCCCAGCGGCAAGTGGGACGAAAGCGGCATCACCACCGAGGCCACTGCTTCGGGTGACGGCTGGACGCTGAACGGCGTGAAGAGCTTCGTGCTCGACGGCCACACCGCCAGCCTCATCATCGTGGCTGCTCGCACCGCCAAGGGTGTCTCGCTGTTCACGGTTGCCGGCGACGCTGCGGGCCTCACCCGCACCGCGTTGTCCACCATGGACCAGACCCGCAAGCAGGCCAAGCTCGAGTTCGCCGGCACACCGGCAACGCTGCTCGGTACCGAGGGCGAAGGCTGGGCCGTGCTCAGCACCGTGCTCGATCTTGCTGCCGTCGGCCTTGCCGCCGAGCAGGTCGGTGGCGCTCAGAAGGTGCTCGAGCAGGCAGTCGAGTACGCCAAGGTGCGCGTGCAGTTCGGTCGCCCCATCGGTTCCTTCCAGGCCATCAAGCACAAGTGCGCCGACATGCTGCTGGAGGTCGAGTCCGCCAAGAGCGCTGCCTACTACGGCCTGTGGTGCGCCGCCGAGCAGAACGACGAGCTTCCGTCGGTCGCCTCGTTGGCCAAGGCCTACTGCAGCGAGGCGTACTTCCACGCCACTGCCGAGAACATCCAGATCCACGGTGGCATCGGCTTCACCTGGGAGCACCCAGCCCACCTGTACTTCAAGCGGGCCAAGAGCAGCGAGCTGCTGTTCGGTGACCCCACCTACCACCGCGAGCTCCTGGCTCAGAGAATCGGAATCTGAGCCCTCATCGCTCGCTGACTGAACGCAACAAGGCCCGGGGGTTCGCCTCCGGGCCTTGTTGTTTACCAGGCGCGCTTTTTGGTGAGCCAGGTGACCATTGGCTCGACGCTGCGGACGTGGAGGCGTGGGCCCCAGGCTGAGTACAGCACGATGCAGTAAATGGCGCGGATGCCGTCGCGCCAGCCGATCTTCTTGCCTTCGGCATACGTGCGGCCGTCGTATCCAATGCCAACCTCGTAGATGCGCCAGCCACCGCTGGCGACCTTGGCGGTCATCTCGGGTTCAATACCAAAGCGATTCTCCTCCAGCTCGAAGGACTGCAGAACCTCACGGCGGAACGCCTTGTAACAGGTCTCCATGTCGGTGAGGTTGATGTTGGTGAACATGTTGGAGAGCGTGGTGAGGAAGCGATTGCCCACGGAGTGCCAGTAGTAGAGCACCCGGTGCCCGTCGCCACCCATGAACCGGCTGCCGAAAACCACGTCGGCCGAGCCACGCAGAAGCGGCGCCATCATCTGCTTGTAGTCGGCCGGGTTGTACTCCAGGTCGGCGTCTTGCACGATGACGTATGGCTGGCTGGCCTCGGCAAATCCGCGTCGCAACGCTGCACCCTTACCCTGGTTTGGCGACTGGCTGAGCAGGCGCACGCGAGGATCCGTGATCGAGCCAACGAACTCGGCGGTGCGGTCGCTCGACGCGTCGTCGACGACCAATACCTCGGCCGTATATGGCGAGGCCAACACCTTGGCGAGGATTTCGAGGATGGTGCCTTCCTCGTTGTAGGCAGGCATGACCACGCTGAGGCACGCACTGGGGCTTGGCGCATTGCTGGCTGTGGGCACGGTGCGAAAATCTACCCTCGCTGGCCGATCAATCGTGGAGACCTGCCCGGATAAGGTTTGGTCATGGCCTCCGCGACGTTCGTGTACATCGTGGTCGCGGCGGTGCTCGTGTTTGTCACGGCGGCCGTCGTGGTCGGGCGTGAAGCCCATCGGCTCGACGCAGTCGCCCCTCGGTCGGTCTACATACCTCAGGAGGCAATGGAGTTTGTCGCCGAATATCTCCCTGTTGAATCGCAGGCGCGGCTGACACCCGACGAGTTGGAACTGCTCTTGCTGGCGCACATGCGGTGGCTGCATTCGAAAGGTTTGCAACCGTCGAATGTCATCGATCGCCGGCAAGACATTGCGACTGCGGTGGTCATCACTGACGACACGGTGGCGGGCTACTTACTTGGCGAGGCCGAGCGGGAGGGTATAGAGATTCTCGACGACATCGATGTGGTCAACGTCGTCGACGCCCACCTGGCCTACTTCGACGCCATCGGCGCGGTAGGCCCGCGAGCTGCCGAGACTGAGTTTCCCGTGCTGCCCGAGTAGCCGCAGCTCTACGAGTCAAGCGGTGGCGCAGAGTCCAAATCGTCGAGGCGTGCCTGCAGCGCATTCGCCCGAGCAGCCTCAGCATTCGCCCGAGCAGCCTCAGTATTAGCCCGAGCAGCCTCAGTATTCGCCCGAGCAGCCTCGGCATCCGCCCGTGCGGTTTCGGCGTCGAGATGGGCGCCCTCGTCAGCGGGTGCGAGCCAGCGCCGAATTCCATCGGAATCGTGGATGATCAAGTCAATGCCTTCGACACGAACGTGCACCCCGGTGGTAGGGCTCACCCAGCCGTCCGCTGGGTTGTCCACGGCGACCAATCGGCCGGCCGCTCGCACCCAAACCTCTAACGTGCCGTCGTGCGGTTCGAAGACCCAATACTCGTCGACACCATGCTGGTCGTAGAACAGCCTTTTGCGCGTCATCTCCGACCACGTGTTGCTGGGCGATAGCACTTCGACTGCAAGTGCAGGATGCCCGCCCTGTTGCCATTGGCGGTAACTGCCGACGGTGAAGATGTCGAGCGGCACTTCGACACCGACGATCACCATTGCGTCGGCCGCAACAACGATCTTCGGCTCACCCTGTACCGGGTACCAAAAGAAGTCGCCACCGACAATCATGTCGGGACGCCCCGAGAAGAGGCGCTCGAAGCCGTACACGAGCGTGCGGATCACAATGCTTTGCAGGAAGTTCTCCGCCATGGGTTCGCCGTCGCTATCTGGGTAGATGACGTCGTCGAGTGCCGTTGGTTTGACCGTGGACATGCTCATCACGCTACTCCTTTTGAAAGTTGAGAGCCTGGGGGAAGCCGCTGAGAGCAGGGTACGAAATCGGTGTGACAGGGTTCCTTCATTGGCTCCTTCGTCGTTGGCGACGTATCCGAGTAGCGTTCGGCGAATGGAACGACCAACTCGCTTCGAACACTCTCGCTATCTTGGCGACAAGCGCACGCAGTTGGTGTACGACCTCGACACCTGGACCGAGAGCGCCGTGATCGACGAGATCGTTGCGGCGGACATTGGAATCTGCTTCGGACCCGACACGCTGGCCGAGGCTCGCAATCGCGGCTACTCCGCAGCGAGGGCGGGCCAGACCCGCCGCCACCGCAAGCCGCGGACGTAGTACCTCAATTGTGAACGACCGCTTGTGAGCGACCACTTGTGAACGGCAGCTTCGATTCGAGCGGGTTGAAGCTCGTCCGACACCTGTCGCGCCCCGCTGGTCGGCACGGCCCCACGTCTGGGCTGATCCTCTGTCACGGCTTTCCGATTGGTCCTCTCGATGCGCGTCAGAGCGGTGTGACCTTTCCGGAACTGATTGACCGAGTTGCCAGCGAGCTCGGCTGGGTGGCGATGACCTTCAACTTCCGTGGCTGCGGTGGCAGTGAGGGCGACTTCTCTTTGCAGGGTTGGGTTGACGACCTTCGAGCTGCGATTGATCATCTGATCGAAGAAACGAGCCCGTCGGGCGTCTGGCTGGTCGGCACGAACACGGGTGGCTCGATTGCGACGTGCGTCGCTGCCGACGACCCGCGCGTTCGGGGCGCAGCGTTGCTGAGCCCGCGGGCGGACTTTGACGACTGGGCTGCCCAGCCGCGCCGATTTCTGGAGCACGCTCGTGAGATCGGTGCGGTACGCACGCCAGGGTTCCCGCCCAACTTTGA
>JANOYI010000236.1:0-4960 GCA_031428795.1 Ilumatobacteraceae bacterium
AAGAACGTGTGGTCGTGCCCCTTGCTCGGATCCGTTGCGTTGTATTTGGCCCCGGTGTCAGTTCCATCGGGGACTTGGTCATCTGGGTAGATGGCGCCAACGGGACAGACATCGGGTTGGTAGCAGGCGGTGCATGAGGTGCACTCGTCGAGATTGACGTACAACAGATCGTCGTTGAAAATTGCGATTGCATCGGCGTTCGGTTCGTGGCTGTTCTCGATGACACCGCTGCCGGCCATCTGCTCGGACACGAGGCGATTGCTCGCCGAGTCGAACTCATAGATGCATTGCACAGGGCACACGTCGACACACGCCCTGTCCTTGGTGCCGATACACGCCTCTGTGATGATCGCCACTCCGGCCATGTGCGCCCCTTCAGGTTGTTCCGTGCCGTTCTACCCCAAATGCGGCACACCTAAACGCCGCACAGCAGCTTTCCGGAGCGCAGGCCTGCGGAACCCACCGGCGCCGCCTCGCAGCACTAGCGAGCGAACGACTCGATGACGGAAGTGTGGCCGTTCGATCCGGCAAGTCGAGCATCGGACGTGACCAGTGGGCGAACGGTCCAAGAACGGCTAGCGGTCAACCCGCCGACGGAGAACCAACGCCCACGTCAGCACGCCAGACAGCGCAATCAGCACCAGCGAGAGTCGGCCAGCATCCAGCAGAAGAGCTTCCTCGGCGGTACCGAAGATGCGAGTTGCAAGAGTGTTGAAACCGATGGGGCGCAGCATCAGCGTGGCGGGCAATTCCTTCAGAACTGACAGCAACACCAGACCACCAGCGGCCGCTAGACCGGGCACGAGTAGTCGGAGATCGATGGTCACGAACCTTCGGACTGCGCCAGCGCCCAATACCCGGGCTGCCTCGTGCAGCCGTTGCGGAATACCCGCAAATGCCGCGGTCTCCGCGCCGATTGCCTGACCGGCGAAATGCAGCACATAGGACAGCACGAGCACAAAATACGACTGATAGAGCGGAGTACCTACGAAGACGCGCACCATCGACAGGGCGATGACGATGCCTGGTAGCGCGAACGCCGCCGACATCACCACATTCGCGGCTGTCACACTGCGCCCCGGCCGTCGCGCGGCGAGCCACGAAAGGGGAAGGACGATCGCCACAGTTGCCGCGGCGGCGACCACCGAGATCCAGGCAGAACTCCACAGCGCTTCGTCGAGCTTGACGACCGAACTACGCCGGCCCCCGCTGCGCATGCCGCGCACGACCCACCAGGTGAGTACGGCGACCGGGACGGCGAGCGCCAGCGTCATCACAGTGCTGACCGAACCCAGCGCCCACCAACGCCCGCGACCGAGGCGGTATTGCAGCGGCCGGCGCATCGGCGCTGCGGCGATGTTCGGCAGGTGACGCGATGCACGCAACGAGGCGGCGGCAATTACCAGCGCGATCGTCCCCAGCAACAGCGAGAACACGATGGAGCGGTCGCGATCCAGTCGAGCCTCGAAGACCTTGCGTGTCAGCGTGTCGTACTGCACGAAGCTGACCGCGCCGAAGTCGCTGATGGCGTACAGGAACACGAGGGTGGCCCCCGCCAACAACGACGTCGCCAGCTGCGGCCACACAACGGTGCGCAGCATTGCTAGTGGACGGTGACCGAGCAGTCGCGAGCTTTCCTCCCAGCTGGGTGGCATCGAGGTCAGACGGGCCGCGACCGGCAGGTACACATAGGGGTACGAGAGCAGGGTGAGCACGAACACAGCACCCCAGAACCCGCGGACCTCGGGCACCCACGACCATCCGAAGCTGGACTCGAGTAGGCCGCCGGGAGCGAAAGTACTCACGTAGGCGTGCGCCCCGACAAACGACGGGATCACCAGTGGCAGCGGAACCAGGATGCGCCAGACGCGTCGACCGGGCAGGTGGGTACGAACCACACACCACGCCAACGACACACCGATCGTCGAGGCACACAGGGTGACGGTGATCGCCAGGAGCAGCGACCCCCGCACCGTGTCGAGTGTGTCTGGGTCGGACACGATCTGCCACGGCCCATCCACCGCCAAGAGCTTCAGCAGCAGATAACCGAACGGCAACGCGAACAGGGTCGCTGAGGTGATCGCGATCGCCATCGCACTCACTCCCCCGGTTCGCGGTGCCGCTCGGGACATGTCAGCTGACCAAGCCCGCCTGTTGGATGAGAGCGAGCGTCGAGTCAAGTTGCTGACCCAACTCAACGAGGTCGAACGGGGGCGGAGCGAGGTCGGTCAGCAAGGGTTGGCCGACCGGGCCGTCGACACCGGCCACGATCGGGTACTCGAAGGTCTCGGTTGCGAAGAACCGCTGACTCTCAGCCGACAGCAGAAACTTGATGAACTCGGCACCTTCAGCAACATTCGTGGCGGTCTTCAGCAGTGACACACCCGACACCAACACCAAGCTGCCCAGATCTCCGCTCGGAAAGAAGTGATTTTTGGTGGTGAGCGAAGCGTCCTGTGCGGTCAGCTCAACGTTGTAGTAATGATTCACCAATCCGAGGTCGACCTCGCCGCGACCAACGGCTTCGACCACTGCGATGTTGTTCGGGTATGTGCGCACGCCATTCTCGACGAGTCCCTCGAGGAACAACAGCGTTGCGTCATCACCCAGCTCGACGCGCATCGCGCTGACGAAGTCCTGAAATGATGCGTTCGTAGGTGCGATGCCTACCGTGAAGTCGCTCGCCGGGTCGGCCAGGTCCAGCACCGATTCGGGAAGCGAACTCTCATCGAGACGTTCGGCGTCGTACACAGCGACGCGCACGCGCCCCGAAACGCCCACCCACGTGCCATCCGTGGCGGCGAATCCTGACGGCACAGTTGCGACCAGCGCCGGGTCGAGTGGCTGTAACATGTCGGCACCTGCCACGCTGCCCAGCGGGCCTGGGGCCTGCGCGTAGAACACGTCGGCGGGCGACTCGTCGCCTTCCTCCTTGATCTGTAGCGCCAGGCTGGCAGAGTCGCTGTACAGGACCTCCACGTCGATGCCCGACTCCTTCTCGAAACGCTCAATGAGAGGGCCGACGAGCTCTTCGCTGCGACCTGCATAGATGGTCAGCGAGCCTTTGCCGCCGTTACCGTCGTCGCTGCAGCCAGCGACCGCAATCGAAGTGAAGGCAGCGGCGCAGAACATGCCAACCAAATAGCGGTTTCGATGAGACATCAGGTTTTCCTTAACAGTGTGAGAGTCAGCTCGACGAGCTGATCAGAATGGGCATTGATGTGCGACCTGAACGAGGGCATCGCTCTAGATGCCGACGATGCCGAATGAGCCTTGCATGGTGCAATGACTATCAGATGTTAGGTCAGCTTATCAATTCGCTCAGGATCGCACCGCGCGGCGACCCCGGTCATCAGTACGCGAACGCTGCGGTCGGCCCGCCGATGTAGCTGACCGCCACACGGTCGCCGCGGCGAGTGCCGTGCTCGCGGACGCGCACCTTCAGCCGGACACCGGAGTCGTGCAGGACATCGCACATCGTGTCGTGGCCGTAGAACTCGACCACTTCCACCGTTGCGTCAGCGGCGTTGGTCGCCGTGAGTGCTGCCAGCGACAACGCCTCGGGCCGGATCACGACGGTCAGTTCCCCGGAGGCCGGCACGCACAACGGGACTTCCCCAACTGTCGTCGCGGCATGGCTACCGTGCGCGACCCCGTCCAGCAGGTTGACCTCGCCGACAAAGCCAGCGGTCCAGGCATCGACTGGCTCGTGGTAGAGCGTGTGCGGATCGGCCGCCTGCATCACGCGCCCCTCGCGCAACACCACCACCAGATCCCCGAGAACGAAGGCCTCTTCCTGGTCGTGCGTCACGAACACGGTCGTCACGCCGGCAGCCGTCAGCAGCCGATGCATGTCCGAGCGAACACGCACTCGCAGCGCCACGTCGAGGTTCGAGAAGGGTTCGTCGAGCAGAAGCACCGCCGGGTTCGGCGCCAGAGCTCGAGCCAGGGCGACTCGTTGCAGTTGGCCGCCAGACAGGGTTCCCGGCCGGCGGCTTTCAAAACCACCCAGGCCGACCATCTCCAACACCTCGGCGACGCGGGCTGCGTTCCCCTTCGGGAGGCCGTACTGCACGTTACCGCCGACCGTCATGTGCGGAAAGACGGCGTAGTCCTGAAAGACCATGCCAAGGCCACGGTGTTCGGGTGCCAGCCACGTGCCACGATCGTCGAACAGAGTGGTGTCGCCGATGGTTCCGCTGCCGGAGTCAGCCCGCTCCAGCCCGGCGAGAATTCGCAACAGCGTGGTCTTTCCCGAACCGCTGGGCCCCAGAACAGCACAGGTCGAACCCTGCGGTACTGACACGTCGACGCCATCGAGCACCAGGGTGTCGCCAAAGCGCTTGGTGATGCCAACGAGCGAGACTCCCAGGTCCATTCGCCCGAGGCTACGGCCGTCGAGTTGTCGAAGCGCACGTTCTGACGGAGGCGAGCCGCTCAGCGGTAGCCTCGACGAGCTATGGACGTGACCGCCGAAAGCCTGCAGCGACGCACGTTCGCCATCATCAGCCACCCCGACGCGGGTAAGACCACGCTCACGGAGAAGTTCCTGCTGTACTCCGGCGCGGTGCAGGTGGCCGGCGCAGTGCACGCTCGTGAGGGCCGCCGCAGCGCCCGCAGTGACTGGATGGAGCTGGAGCAACAGCGCGGCATTTCCATCAGCTCCACCGTGATGCAGTTTCCGTATGTGCTTGGCGACGGTACCGAGTACACGATGAATTTGCTCGACACGCCGGGCCACCGCGACTTCAGCGAGGACACGTATCGCGTGCTGTCCGCCGTCGACGCCGTGGTGATGGTGCTCGACGCGGCGAAGGGTATCGAGGCGCAGACGCTCAAGCTGTTCCAGGTGTGTCGCTCGCGAAACCTGCCGGTCATCACGTTCCTCAACAAGTACGACCGCCCCGGGCGCGACCCGTTGGAACTGCTCGATGAGATCGAGCAGCAAATCAAACTGCGC
>JANOYI010000237.1:0-1545 GCA_031428795.1 Ilumatobacteraceae bacterium
GGTCGTCAATCCGCCTCGGGCGCCAACTGGTCTTCGATATCCCACCCGCCGAACTGTCTGCCGCGAGTCTTGGCACGGGCGAGGACGAACTCGAAACGTTCGCCGACGTCGACGGGTACTTCTTCGCAGCTCCGGGAGCGGCGTTCAAGTTGGGGCAGGGCAGTACTGGGCCGAAGTCAGCGACGCTGGGTTCGACTAGCCGAGTAGCTGGACGTCGAGGTCGTTGGCCAGTCTGAGAACGGTGTGAAGCGGCAGGCCGACGATGTTGCTCACGCTGCCGCGGACGCGATCCACGAACACGCCGCCGGCACCCTGGATTGCGTAGGCACCGGCTTTCCCGGTTGGCTCACCGAGGCCGATGTACCACTCGATCATCTCGTCGGTCAGCACCGAGAATGTCACGAGCGAACTCACCGTCTCAGAGAGTGTGCGATCACCCAGCCGCAACGCCAGCCCGGTGTGGACTCGATGAGTACGACCCGACAGGCGGCGCAGCATGGAGCGCGCCTCGTCGTCACTTTCTGGCTTGCCGAGAATGTCGCCGCCGAGGTCGACGGTCGTGTCGGCCGCAATCACCAGCGACCCGAAGGGCGCTTCCACCGCGTGGGCCTTCTCCACCGCCAGCCGACGCACGTACGGCACCGGCGATTCGCCGGGCAGAGGCGACTCATCGATGTCCGGGTGAGCAACGGTGAACTCGACGCGCAACTGGGTCAGCAACTCGTGACGCCGCGGCGACGCCGACGCAAGAACGATGGGCGGACGGCTCATCCGCCGCTGAGCGCCATCACGTCGGAATCGTCGGGCACGACCTCATCATCGAGATGGTCGAGGTACCCGTTGGGGAGCACGACACGAATCGGCCCGTTGGTATGGCCGCGGCGAATGCGCTGCCCACCTTCGACGACGGTCATCGTCGGGTCGAGCGTTGCGATCAGATCTTCCAGCTCGTTGTAGGTGGAGACGCCGCTGAATTGACGACGCACCTCGCCACCGACTGGGTAGCCGGTGAAGTACCACGACGTGTGCTTGCGGAAGTCGCGCATGGCGATCAGTTCGGTCATGTGCGGAACCAGCAGCCGAGCGTGCTGTGCCATCACGTCGCACACCTCACCGAGTGTGGGCGGCGCGGGTACCGGGCGACCATTGAGTGCCTCGACCAGGTCGCGAAACAGCCAGGGGCGACCGAGACAACCGCGACCAATCACCACGCCATCGCAATCGGTCTCGCGCATCATCCGCACTGCATCGTCCGCTTCCCAGATGTCGCCGTTACCCAGCACCGGAATCTCCGGCACCGCAGCCTTCAGCTCGCCGATGGCATTCCAGTCGGCAAGACCCGCATAGTGCTGCTCGGCGGTGCGGGCGTGCAGCGCAATCGCAGCGACGCCTTCCTCCGCCGCAATGCGACCAGTGGTGACGTACGTGAGCAGCGAGTCGTACAGGCCCTTACGGAACTTGATGGTGACGGGCACGTCGTAAGGAGTGGCAGCCGCCACCGCACTGCGCAGAATCGCGCGCAGCAGTTTCGGCTTGGCGGGCACG
>JANOYI010000238.1:0-8609 GCA_031428795.1 Ilumatobacteraceae bacterium
GAGACCGCCCTCACCCAATTCATAGAGGACGATCTGCTGTGAACCTGTCGCTCAGTTTTATTCGCGGGATGGTGGCCTCCATCAACCCCTGCGGGTTCGTGCTGCTGCCGACGTACCTGATGTACTTCCTAGGGGTCAGCGCGGCGGACCCGAGTTCCCAACGCGCACCGATCAGCCGAGCATTGACGGTGGGTGCACTGGTCTCGTCGGGCTTCTTCGTGGTCTTCTTCACCATCGGAGCGGTCACGCAATTTTGGACAACATCACTCCTGGAGAACGCGAAGTACGCAACCGCGGTCATCGGCGTGCTCTTCGTCATTCTGGGCATTGCGATGTTGTTCGGATTCAAGGTTCCGTTCGTCACGCCGCAATTGGAGACCGGCGAGCGTGACCGCACAGCGCGGTCGATGTTCGTCTACGGCGTCGCCTATGCAGTCGCCTCGTTGGGTTGCACGCTGCCACTGTTCATCGCCACGCTCTTCCAAACAGGCAAACGCTCGGGTTATTGGGCCGGAGTGGCCAACGTGGTCGCGTACGCCGCGGGCATGGCGCTGGTGGTTGTCACACTCACCCTTGCGCTGGCCACCGCCAACCTCGGGTTCGTGCGCTGGCTGCGCTCCAAAATGCAGTACGTCGAGATGGTGTCGGGCGCCTTCGTGATGCTGTCCGGTTTCTACCTGCTCTGGTACTTCTGGAAGCGCGACATCAACGAGCAGGGCGACCCGATCACCGACGCTGTCGACGACCTGCAGCGCGACGTGCAGAACTGGCTCAACGGCAGCTGGCAGGTCGTTGCCTGGGTCCTTGGCGGCGCAGTTGTCGCGGCCGTCGGATATGCGCTCGTACGCGAGCGCGGTCGCCGGCCGCAGGGCGAATGACGACGACACCCTTCCGTGATCTGCTGGCGACGCCGGGGGTGCGTGAGGTCTGCGAGGTGCGCAGCCGGCTGGGGTTCATGGCCTACCACGGCGGCTCGCTGGAGGCGCTGACCGACATCGTCGCCGCGCGTGCTGCCGAACGCAGTGGGGCCAGCTATTACGGCGTGCTGCAGCCGGCCGACTTCACCTCGCACATTCCGTCGCATCGCGTCTCGGCCGCCGAGTCCGACACGCTGGCCGCGTTCGTCGACCACGTCGATGTCGTCATCACCATCCACGGCTACGGCCGGCACGGGTACTGGACGACGCTGCTCCTCGGCGGCCAGCACCGCCCCTTCGCCGACCACGTCGCCGGGCACCTGCGCACACACCTTCCGGAGTACACGATCGAGACCGACCTCGAAGCAATGCCCAAGGAACTACGCGGCCTGCACACCACCAATCCGGTCAACCTGCCCCGCCAGCAGGGCGTGCAGATCGAACTCCCCCCACGCGTCCGCGGCGCCAGCCCAATCTGGAAGGACTGGAAAGGCCCCGGACTCGTCCCCCACACCGAGTCCCTCATCGACGGCCTAGTATCCGCCGCCGAAGCCTGGCCGTTACGTGCCATTGATTAGGGAGCTAGGCGCTCGATCTGCCAGTCGCCCGATTCGGTCGGGGTGTATTGCAGGCGGTCGTGGAGGCGGCTTGGGCGGCCCTGCCAGAACTCGAACCGGTGCGGCTTGAGCAACCAGCCACCCCAGAACGCAGGGCGTGGAACCGGACCATCGCCGAAGGTCTCGCCCATCTGCGCGACTCGCTGCTCGAGCCAATCGCGATCCGGAATCGGCTGCGATTGCGGTGATGACCACGCACCCACCTGCGAGCCCCGCGGCCGTGAACCGAAGTACTCGTCGCTCTCCTCGTCGCCGACTCGCGTGACTTCTCCCACGACGCGCACCTGACGGTGCAGCTGCAGCCACGTGAACAGCATCGACGCCCGCGGCAGCGCGGCCAACTCGCGGCTCTTCGCCGAGTCATAGTTGGTGAAGAACGTGAAACCACGCTCCTCGGCAGCACGCACCAGCAGGTAGCGCGATGCCGGCCACCCGTCCTCATCGACGGTGCCCAACACGAACGCGTTCGGCTCGACGCAACCGGCCTCACTGGCTTCGCCATACCAACGCTGCCACTGCACCATCGGGTCACCATCGACGTCAGCAATGTCGAGCCCGGCGGTCTCGTAGTCCTTGCGCCGTGACGCCAGGTCGCTCAACGATTCGCTCATCACGCAGCGCCGACGCGCGGACCGATCACCGTCATGCCACGCATGTATCGCTGCAGCGCCTCCGGCACGGCGACCGTGCCATCCTCCTGGCGATAGTTCTCCACGATGGCGGCCCACACGCGAGGCACTGCGAGTGCCGAGCCGTTGAGAGTGTTGGCAACCGTGGTGCCCTTCTCGCCGGCGGTGCGAAAACGAATGTCACCACGACGGGCCTGATAGTCGGCGAACCAGCTGACCGAGCTGACTTCCAGCCACATGTCGCAGCCCGGTGCGTAGACCTCGATGTCGAAGCTGCGGTGATGGCTCTGCCCCATGTCGCCGGTGCAGATGTCGATGATGCGATACGGCAGGCCGAGACCTTTGATCAATGCCTCGGAGCGGTCGCGCAGTTCGACGAGCATCTCGGGGCCTTGTTCCGGAGTCGAGACCGCAAGGATCTCCACCTTGTCGAACTCGTGCGTGCGCAACATGCCGCGCGTGTCGCGCCCGGCCGAGCCCGCCTCACGGCGGTAACACGGCGTGTACGCCATCAGCCGAATCGGCAGTTGCGTGTCGTCGATGACCTCACCCGCGTACAGCGACGTGAGTGGCACCTCCGCAGTGGGGATGCACCACAGGTCGTCGCGCTCGATGGCATACGCGTCGTCAGCGAACTTCGGCAACTGACCAGTAGCCGTCAAGGTTGCCGTGGTGACCAGCGACGGTGGACGCACTTCCTCGAACGCGTCCGCGTTCATGTCGAGTGCGTACTGGCAGAGCGCACGAGCGAGCGTTGCGCCAGCGCCGCGCTGCATGGTGAACATCGAGCCGCTGATCTTGGTGGCCCGCTCGTTGTCCAAAATGCCCAGCGCTGTGGCCGTCTCCCAGTGCGGTACGCGCTGGTACTCGGGGAACGAGTCGGGCAGGAACGGGCCCTTGATGACCGGGTTGTCGTCCTCGCCAGCACCATCGGGCGCGTCGGGATGCGGCAGGTTGGGAATGCGCAGCAAGAGGTCGCGCAGCTCGACCTGGATGACCTCAAGCTCGCCGGCCGCAGCTTTCTCCTGCTCGCCCAGCGCACGGCTCTGCGCCTGAAGCGCCTCGGCACCGGCGGCGTCGCCGTCACGACGCTTCGAGCCAACCTGCTTCGAGAGTTCGTTGATCTCGGCGCGCAGACTGTCGCGGCGCGACTGATTGTCTCGTACCGCCACTTCAATCTCGGTTGCTCGCGCCAACTGATCCAGCACCTCGGAGCTGCCGCGGCGGGCCAAGGCGGCGCGAACGCCATCGGGGTCTGTGCGCAGAAGTCGAACGTCGATCACTCGCTCAGGCTACTCGCAGCGGTTTCCCGGTCCCCAGGCCTTTCCCAGCGGTAGATTTTCAACCGTGGCAGCTGTCGAGGTTTCCGGGCTGACGGTTCGCTACGGCGATCTGCAGGCAGTGCGCGACGTGTCGTTCACCGCGGCCTCTGGTGAGATCACCGCCGTGCTCGGCCCCAACGGCGCTGGCAAGACCAGCACCATCGAAGTCTGCGAAGGCTTCCGCCGTGCCACCGCCGGCACCGTGCGGGTACTGGGCCTCGACCCGGCAGCCCAGCAGCGGCTGCTCAGCGAGCGGATGGGCGTGATGCTGCAGGAAGGCGGCGTCTACCCCAGCGCTCGCGTGCTGGACACCGTGCGCCACTACTGCGCGCTCTACGGAAAGGGCGCGGACGCGACCACTCTGGTTGCGCAGGTCGGTCTGACCGCCAGATCGAAGGCAACCTGGCGACGTCTCAGTGGTGGCGAGAAGCAACGCGTGTCACTGGCGCTTGCGATGGCCGCGCGTCCCGAAGTGGCGTTCCTCGACGAGCCAACCTCCGGCGTCGACGTCAATGGGCGCGACACCATCCGCGGCATCGTGCGCGGCTTGGCCGACAGCGGCTGCGCAGTCGTGCTTGCCACGCACGAGCTCGACGAGGCCGAGCGACTGGCCGACCGTGTCATCATCTTCGATCAGGGCAACGTGATCGCCGACGGAACGCTGGCCGAACTGCGCCGGGGTCACGACGAGATCCGGTTCCGCAGCAGCCCCGACCTGGACACGATCGCGCTGGCGGCAACAATCGGGATGGTCGCCAGCCGTGTTGGCCACGACGAGTACGTCATCGACGCACCGCCGCACCCGCGTTTGATGGCGCAGCTCACCGCATGGCTGGCCGAGGAAGGTCAACCGCTGACCGACCTCCGCGCCGGTGCACAACGCCTCGAGGACGTCTTCCGTCGTCTGACAGCAGAGAACTCCGAGAGCGCTCCCGAGACCCCGCCCGAAATTGGGGGCCGGCAATGAGCCGCTTCCGTTCGCAGCTGCGCACAGAGTTGCAGCTGGTCTCGCGCAACGGTGAGCAACTGTTACTGACGCTCGGAATCCCGGTGCTGCTGCTGGTCTTCTTCAGTCTGGTCGACGTGTTGCCCACCGGCACCGACGACCCCATCGACTTCCTCGCCCCCGGCGTGCTCGCGCTCGCAGTCATGAGCACTGCGATGGTCAGCCTCGGCATCGGTACGGGTTTCGAGCGCAGCTATCACGTGTTGAAGCGGCTGGGTGCGACCCCGCTGGGCCGGGGTCGCTTGATCGCAGCGAAGATCGCCTCGGTCGCCGTTGTCGAGATCGTGCAGTTCGCCATCCTCATTCCGGTCGCGTACCTGCTTGGCTGGGCGCCAGACTCCACCAATTGGCCCGCAGCAATCGGTGCCGTTCTGCTGGGCACGATGGCCTTTGCCGGCATCGGCCTTGCCTTCGCTGGCCGCCTGCGGGGCGAACTCAACCTGGCGGCGCTGAACGGGCTTTATCTCGTCATGCTGCTGCTGGGTGGCATGGTGATTCCCTTCGCCAAACTGCCCGGCGCGCTACGAACACTCGCTCATGGTCTCCCTAGCGGAGCGTTGGCCGACGTACTACGCGGGGCCCTGGGAGGCAACGGCTCTCAGCCGACCACCAGTTGGATCGTGCTCGCCATCTGGGCAGCTGCCACACCACTGATCGCTGCGGCTCTCTTCCGCTGGGATTAGTCGTTCAGCATGAGCCTTTCGCCGCGAGTGGCAGCGTGGCGATGAATTCAGCTCCGCTCTCTGACGCACCAACCACCAGCGTGCCGCCGTGTAGCTCAGTCACCCGACGCGCAATCGACAGGCCCAGCCCGGCGCCACCCTCGTCGGTCGTGCGTGCTTCGTCAAGGCGCGTGAACGGCTCGAAGATGCGTTCTCGATCGGCCTCGGGAATGGCGGCGCCGTCGTTCCACACGCGCAACCGAGCAACATCACCGTCAGTGCCGACCGTGATTCGGACCGCCCCGTGTGCATGCCGCAGCGAGTTGTCCACCAGGTTGCGTACCAAACGAACCAGCAACGCAGCGTCGGCGGCAACCCACGCATCGGTGCTCTCCACCGTCACCCGCGGGTCGCCGTAGCGCCCCAATTCGACATCGACCAGAGCGGCCAGATCCAACCGTTCGGTCGTGGGCAGCCGGCCACCTCCATCGACGCGCGCCAGATCGAGTAGTTCGCCCGCCAACGACTGGAGACGCTCGATGTCCACCATCACCTCAGTCGCCGTGGCGGGCCAGTCAGTGCCATTCGGATAGGCGAGACCGACTTCCAGCTGCGCGCGAGCTGACGCCAGCGGGCTGCGCAACTCGTGCGATGCGTCCGCGAGGAACTGCCGACGCGCTGCTGCCGCCTCGTCGATGCGTTCCAACAGACCATTCATCGTGGCGGCCAACCGGTCGAGTTCGGCTGCACGCGCGTGCGCCGAGATGCGTTGATCGGACCGAGTGCCCGGAATGGCAGCAACCTCGCGGCGCATGCGTTCCACCGGCGACAGCGAGCGGCCAACCACGAACCAGATGCCAGCAACTGCCAGCAGCGTCAACAGCGGCAGCCCCACCCCGAGGCCGGCCACAAGCGCGGCCACCGACTTTTCCGCCGCTCGCAACGACGATGCGGCATAGACGGTGAGCGGCCCAACCGGCGTGTCGACCGTGCGCGCCACCACGCGATAGTGAGTGCTGCCGACGCCACCGACCACCGGGCCGGGCACAGTCTGCGCCGACTGCTCATCCACCGCGGGCGCTGGGAAGACATCGAGCCGCACCGTGGCCGCAAGGCCGGGCGAAACCGCAACGACTACGCGGTCGCTGGTGATGACCTGCACCTGGCCGGTGTCCACACCAGTCGCCGTCAAGGTTGGCGACAGTTTCCCCTGCTGGGCCAAGTCGGCCACGAACTCAACCTGCCGGCTGAGCTGCTGGTCGGCGTCGTCCACCAACGTTGTGCGCAGCCAGCGGGTGACCAACAGCCCCGTAGCCAACAACGTCAATGCCACCACAATCGTTGCTACCGCGGTCACGCGCAGCCGCAGCGATGTAGTGCGCAGACGCTTGCTCATACGCTCACTCATACGACACACTCACACGAGAGCCAGGCGGTACCCGCCGCCGCGGATCGTCTCGATACGGTCGGCGCCAAGCTTGCGGCGAAGCGCGTGCACGTGCACCTCGACCACGTTGTCCGGGCCATCAAACGTGTCGTCCCAGACGTTGTCGAGAATGTCGCGTTTGGGCACCACCTCGCCCGGCCGACGCGCGAGACACTCGAGGATTGCGAACTCACGCGTCGTCAGCACCACGTCCACACCGTCCACCGTGCACCTGCGAGCGGCGGGCGACAGCGTGATCTTGCCGACCGTCATCTCGTTGGTGCTGCGACCGCTCGCCCTCCGCACCAGCGCACGAAGGCGAGCCACCAGCACGACATACGAAAACGGCTTCGACAGAAAGTCGTCGGCGCCAGTGTCCAACGCCTCCGCCTCGTCGAACTCGCCGTCCTTGGCGGTCAGCATCAGGATTGGAGTGTCGACTCCACGATTGCGCAGCTCTGCGCACACGCGGTAGCCGTTCATGCCGGGCAGCATGATGTCCAACACGATGGCGTCGTAGCGGTTCTCGGTGGCGGCCCACAGTCCGTCCGGGCCTGAATGTGCGACGTCGACGGTGAAACCTTCGGCCTGTAGCCCGCGCTGCACCGCTGCAGCGAGGCGAACCTCGTCATCGACCACCAACACTCGCATCGGGTGCATTGTCGCACCGATCAGGCGCGGTTGCTCGGGCCGCTCGGCCGAGCCTGAAGGTGACTTCAGCAAGCTTCAGCGTCAGCTCAGGGTCTGGCTGGCATCATTTGACAATGACACTGTTCGGCGATGAAGAACTCCCCCAGCACAGGCCTCCGTCGCCGCTCCCGCCCCCGCCGCCTCCCTCCTCGCCCGAGGCAACGGCGCCACACCGGTCCTCCCGCCCCGGTCGGTTGGTAGGAGCGGCGGCGGCTTGTGTTGTTCTCTCCGCAGGTGTCGCCTACGGCACGGTGCGCCTGACCGAGAACGACGGCACGCAGGTCTCTTACGTCGCCACCGGCGCTGGCGCGAACGGTTCGGCCGCCACCAGCGATCTCTACGCTCTGCTCGCCAAGGCTCAGCCCGCCGTCGCAGCTATCCAGGTGTCCACCGGAGAGGGAGACGACCTGACCCCGATCGCCGCTGGCTCCGGCGTCGTCATCTCGAATGACGGCCTGATGCTGACCAACGCCCACGTCGTGCAGGTCACAGACCAGCAGGGCAACGCCATCGAGAACCCGACGTTCATCGTCAAGATGTTCGACGGCACCGTTCGCTCGGCCACTGTGCTGGGCGCATCTGCCGACTACGACGTGGCGTTGCTACAACTCGACGACACCAGCAACCTCTTCCCCCTTGCACTCGCCGACACCTCCACCATCCGCGTTGGCGACGGCGTGGTTGCCATCGGTAACGCCTTGGATCTCGGCGACTCGCCAACCGTCACCACCGGCATCGTTTCCGCCCTCGACCGATCGCTTCAGGAATCGAACACCATCACACTTCACGGCCTGATTCAGACCGACGCGGCCATCAACCACGGCAACTCCGGTGGTGCACTCGTCAACATGAGCGGCGACCTGATCGGCATCAACTCGGCGGGGATTCCCGACGCGCAGAACGTCGGCTTTGCCATCTCGGTAGCCACCATCAAGCCGCTGCTCGACGACCTGAAGGCCGGCAAGAACGTCGAGGCCTCACCGATCGGCTTCATCGGTGTCAACGTTGCCGAGACGCCATTCGGCGTGACGGTGACCACCGTACAAAGTGGCACCCCGGCAGCCGACGTCGGCATCAAGGCCGGCGACATCATCACCATGGTCGGCGACTCCTCGATCGCCACTGCCAACCAACTGTCGACCGCCTTACGCGGCACCTCCCCCGGCGCCACCATCACCGTCACCGTCGAACGCGACGGCAAGCCGCAGTCCTTCGAAGTCACCCTCGCCGAGCGGCCGTCCAACTAACGACAGCCAACGAACGACAAACGAACTAGCTAATGATCGGCGGGTGCTTTGCTGGCGTCGAAGGCGGCAGTGACTTCGTCGTAGGTCAAAGGG
>JANOYI010000239.1:0-12837 GCA_031428795.1 Ilumatobacteraceae bacterium
TCTTCGTGTGTCGGTGGCCGCGGCGTCAGCCGGCCTCGAGCTGGACCAGACGTTCGAGCACCATCATCGGCCGACGGAGGATCTCGACGAGTTCGGCCAAGGCAACTGCCACACAGCGTTTGCGTTCGTCGCGCACCGTGCGGTGGTGGATGTCGATGTCGAGTTGGGGCTGGTGAAGGTCGTTCAGATTGCGACAGCGCAAGACATTGGTCGGGCGCTCAACCCGCTCAGTGTCGTCGGCCAGATCGAGGGTGGCATTGCGCAGGGCCTTGGCCTCGCCGTGATGGAGGAGATCATTCAGATCGACGGGCACGTCCGTAACGCCAGCTTCACCGACTACCTCTTGCCGACCTTTTTGGATATGCCCGACGTGGCGATCTCGCTCATCGAGGAGCCCGATCCGATGGCTCCGATGGGTGCAAAGGGCGTCGGCGAACCGCCAACGATCTCGTCGACACCTGCGATTGTCGCCGCCATCCGAGACGCCATCGGGCGCGATCTCACCCGTGTCCCGGTGCGCCCCAGCGACATCTGCCTCTCGTAGGTGGCGCTCTTCGCGCTCGGGCGCGTCATCGGTTAGGTTTCAGGGCGTGGCGAACGAACGTGAAATCATGTCCTGGGAAATCTTCGGCGAGGCGTCGCGTGCGCTCGCTCAGCTGGTCGCCGACGACTACGAGCCCGACATGATCCTGTCGATCGCTCGTGGCGGTCTCCTCATCGGCGGCGCACTGGGCTACGCCCTCAGCGTGAAGAACGTCTACACGATGAACGTCGAGTTCTACACCGGCGTCGACGAGCGTCTTGAGGTCCCCCGCATTCTTCCGCCGGCACCAGACTTCGTGGATGTCAGCGATGCTCGGATTCTGATTGCCGACGATGTCGCTGACACGGGGCACACACTTCGCAGTGTGATGGAGTTCTGCGAGGGCAAGGTTGCAGAAGTACGCACCGCTTGCCTCTACGAGAAGAGCCACTCCGTCGTGAAGTGCGAGTACGTCTGGAAGCACACCGACCAATGGATCAACTTCCCGTGGAGCGACAAGGATCCGGTCGCCAGGCGCGACTGGTCCGTCAAAGACGCGTGACACTAGGGGGAGTTAGCGGGTTGCCAGAATTTTCAACGCTGCATTGCGGCCGCTGGCGCCCCACACTCCTGCACCGGGGAACGTAGCGGCGCCGGTGATGTAGAGGCCTTGCACTGGGGTCTCGTAGCGCGTCAGTTCGGGGTTCTTGTTGCGTAGGGCGGCAAGGGGGCCGCCGGCAAAGCTGGTGGCGTGCCCGTGGGGCAGATGGAACTCGCGCTCATACCGATCGGGGGTCATGGCCCGCCACTCGACGATACTGTCCTTGAAACCCGGCTCCGCCAGGCCAGCGAACAGGTCCATCCAGCGGGCAGGCTCTCCGCTGCTCGCCCAACCACCGGGTAGCCCGTACGGCGTGTACAGCGTCTCCAGGCTGAGAATGTGGCGGCCTTTCGCGGCAAGCGTGGTGTCGCCAACTGATGGCACGTTCGCGATGAGACCCGGTCGTTCGAGCACACCACCGGCCGCCATCAGCTCGTATCCACGATGCATGTCGGCGAGCGTCGGCGCAATCGCATAGGTGGCTGTGAGATCGCCATCGAGGCCCGCCTGCTGTGCGGCGCGCAGGTGCGGCACTGACGTCATCACTGCGTCGAGCTTTGACTCGTAGCCATCGTCATGAGGGATGGCCTTCCAGCGCCGCACCATTTTCTGTGCCTGCGGCGGCGGGTTCTTCAGCCAAGAAAGAAACGTCTCGTGCGGACTGCACGCAGAGACGACGAGCGGAGCAGTGATCTCGGTGCCGTCGGCCAGGGTGACGCCACGGACGCCTTCTCCCTCGCAGGTGATTGCCTCAACGCGGGTGCTGGTGCGCACGGTGCCGCCAGCGAGCTCGAACGCGGCGCGGAGGGTGCGGGGCACCTCACCGCTCCCGCCCACCGGCCGGCCCACCTTGCCGACATGGCGCAGCGCGTACGTCAGTGCGCCGAGGCCGCTGCCTTTGAACTCCGGGGAGATACCCCACACCATCGGCCCTACCAGCATGCCCGGGCCCTGCAATGCGTCGGTGGTGAAGAACTGTCGCATGACATCGGCTGCAGTACGGCGGCTCCAGCGCAGCAGCGTGGAGACGCCGCTGCCCTTCTTGGCGAGCACCTTCTTGGTCAACCCGCCGAACGACGGCGGATCGTTGGCCGCGTCGAACACAAGCTTCACCGCCGGCATCGCTGCCTTCGCGTAGCGGCGGTAGCCATCCAACTCTTGCGGGTAGTTGCGGCCGATCGAGTCGAGCGTTTGTTCCAGCGAGTGATAGCTGGCCCAGGCCGCACCGCCGCTCCAGGACATGTTCACCTGCGCCGGTTCCACGTCGAGATACCGCAGGCCGTGTCGCACGAGGTCTAGCTCCTCGATAACCGGGGTGGTTCGAAATGTGATGTGGTCGCAATTGCAAATATTGACCATCGCACCAGCGAATTCTTCGCTGGCTGCGGTGCCCCCGACCGAGTCGCGCGCCTCGATGACCAGCGTGCGCAGACCGCCACGTGCAAGGTACGCAGCGCAGACCAGTCCGTTGTGACCCCCACCCACCACAATCGCGTCGTAGTCACTGCTGACAGTTGTTCGGGTCGCCGGGCTCGCACTCATCGCCACCATTCTGCCGGGCGGAAGTGGCCGCGCGGGTAGCGTGCAGACGTGACTCGCGTTCGTTACTTTCCTGACCTCACCGGCCCACAAGTTGCCGAGCGGCTGACGGATCGCAGCATCCTCGTGCAACCGTTGGGTGCCATTGAACAGCACGGCCCGCACCTGCCGCTGAGCACGGACTCCGTGGTGGCCACTGCGATTGCCGAAGCTGCGGTCGCAGAGGTTGGCGAGGAGCTGGATGTGTGGCTGCTGCCGACTCTGGAATACACCAAGAGTAACGAACACGCGTGGAGCGCGGGGACCGTGTGGCTGAGCGCGACCACTCTGATGGCGGTGCTCGACGATCTCGGGCGCTGCATCGCGACGACACCGGCGAAGCGTTTGGTCTTCCTCAACGGTCACGGCGGCAACAGTGCGCTGCTCAACGTGGCCAACCGCGAACTGCGGCTTGCGCATGGGCTGATGACGTTCGTGACGCACCCGGGGGTGCCGCCCGACCAGGGTGGCACCTCACCCGCCGATGAGTTGGGAATGGGGGTGCACGGTGGCACGGACGAAACGTCATTGATGTTGCATCTGGCGCCGCATTTGGTGAACATGGACCTTGCCGAACGGCGCGTTCCCGAGGCCCTGGCGATGAACCAATACGTGCGCTTCGGTGGTCGGGTCAGTTTCGGATGGATGTCGAACGACTTTTTTGCTGACGGCTACATCGGCGACCCAACGGCGGCGACGGCCGAACTGGGCAAGCAACTGTTCGACGGTGCGGTCCGTGGCTTTGGCGAGGCACTACGCGAGATCTCCTCGTTCAACTTTGGTAAGCCCCAATGACGGACGACGCGCCGGGCAACGACCTACGAGTCGACGGCTCTCGCCTGTGGGCGCGGCTGGAAGCACTCGGCGAGATCGGCGCGGTTCACGGTGCGAACGGTGAGCGGGGGAACGCACGATTGGCGCTCACCGACGCAGACCGTGAGGGTCGCGATCTGGTGATGGGTTGGATGCACGACCTCGGTCTGGACGTAGTGATCGATGGAGTTGGCAACGTCATCGCCACTCGCCCCGGCACCGACCCGAACGCGGCGTCGGTGATCGTTGGCTCACACATCGACACGGTGCGAACCGGCGGCCGCTTCGACGGCAACCTCGGCGTGCTCGCCGGTCTCGAAGTGCTGGAGACGCTCGAGCAGCACGCCGTCGCGACGGCCCATCCGATCAGCGTCGCGTTCTTCACCAATGAGGAGGGCGCCCGCTTCCAGCCCGACATGCTCGGCAGCCTGGTGTATGTCGGGGGTTTGGCTCTCGAGGACGCTCTCGACGTCCTCGCGGCGGACGACGGAGCGCGCCTAGGTGATGAACTGGCGCGTATCGGCTACTCCGGCCCGCACCCGTGCCCAGTGGCTGTTGCTCCGCACGCGTGTGTCGAGCTCCACATCGAGCAGGGGCCAGTGCTGGAGGACGAAGGCATCATCATCGGGGCGGTGACGGGAGTTCAAGGAATCTCGTGGACCGAGCTGACCATTACCGGCCAGTCCGCACACGCAGGAACCACGCCAATGCGCTTGCGTCATGACCCCGGGTTCGTCGCTGCCGCGATCAACACCGGCGTACGCGCAATCGCCGTAGAAATGGGCGGCACGCAGGTGGCCACCGTTGGGCGTTGTGAGTTCCAGCCGAACCTGGTGAACGTGGTGCCGGCGACGGTCACGATGACGGTCGATCTGCGCAACACCGATGAAGCCTTGCTGCAGCAGGCTGAAGCGGTGTTCGGGGCATTGTGCGAACACCTGGCGGGTGAGGAAGGTGTCACCATCGAGCGTCGCACCCTGGCCCGTTTCGAGCCGGTGGAGTTTGATCCTGCGATGGTGGATCTGGTGGAGTCGACAGCACGCCGGCTTGGCCACTCGACCAAGCGGATGCCCAGCGGCGCCGGCCATGACGCGCAGATGCTCGCTCGCGTGTGCGCCACGTCGATGGTGTTCGTGCCCAGCGTCAACGGCCTGTCACACAACATCGCCGAATACACGACCCCAGCAGACATCACCGCCGGCGCGAATGTCTTGCTGCAAGTTGTGCTCGCCAAGGCTGGCACGCAACCGCTCGCCGGCTGACCAGCGGTTCCGTCGGCGTACATGCGATAGAACCTGCGGGTGCATGTACTGATCGACAACCCAGTCCTCTTGCTGTTCGTCGTGATCGGCGTCGGTGGTGCGCTGGGCACCGTGCGCGTGAAGGGTGTTGCGCTCGGCCCAGCGGCCGCGTTGTTCGTTGGGCTCGCCGTCTCCGCGTACGACGAGCGGCTGGCCAACACGCCCGCCATAGTGTCGCAGATCGGGCTGGCCCTGTTCATCTACACCGTCGGATTGGCATCGGGTCCGTCGTTTCTGGCAGAGCTTCGCCGCGGTGGCGCCAAGGTGCTGGTTGGCGCCACGGTGTTGCTGGTGCTGGTCGCCGCGGCCCTTGCCGGCGTCGGTCAGCTCTTCGGCTTCGACGCTGGAGAGCGCGCTGGATTGTTCGCCGGTTCGCTGACCAACACGCCTGCCCTGTCCGCAGCGCTCGAGACGCTGAGTGACCAGGTGGCGTCAGGCTCGGTGACCGATCCGGTGGTCGGTTACTCATTGGCGTATCCGTTCGGCGTAGTCACGATGTTGTTCGCTGCGCACTGGTCCTTGCGTCGGGCGGGTCGTTCCTCGCAGCGCACCGGGCCATCTCACCCGCCAGCGACCCGCAACGCCACCAGTGCCACGGTGCTGGTGCAACGGGCCGACCTACCGGTTCTCGGCGAACTGCGTCATTGGCAGGATTGCCGGTTGGCCTTCTCGCGCTACGAGCACGGGGGCAGCGTCAACCTGGCCATCAACGATGTGCAGTTGCTGCCTGGCGACCTATGCGTGGTGATCGGTGTGCCAGACGAGGTCGAGCGGTTCATCGCCTGGGCCGGAGAGCGAAGCACTCGTCACCTCGCGCTCGACCGCACGGCGTTCGACTTCCGCAGGATTTCGGTGTCCAATCGGTCGCTCGCCGGGGTGCATCTGCGCAGCCTTGATCTGGAGGGGCGATTCGGTGTCACGGTGACCAGGGTGCGCAGAGGTGACAGCGACGTCGTTGCCGACCACGACTTCATCCTGCGCCTCGGCGATCGGCTGCGAGTAGTCGGCCCTTCCACACGATTGCCCGAGGTAGCGACGTTGCTTGGCGACTCGGACCGCGGCCTCGGTGAGGTCGATGCCATGGGCTTCGCCATCGGAATGTCGATCGGTCTGCTCGTCGGCCTCATTTCAGTGCCGCTTCCCGGCGGTGGCTCGGTGGAACTGGGTGTTGGTGGTGGCCCGCTGATTGCCGGGCTTGTGCTCGGCACGCTCTCTCGCACCGGCCGCATTACCTGGCAGGTGCCTCACGCAGCAAACCTCACTCTGCGTCAGCTGGGCATCCTCATCTTTCTGGGCTCGGTGGGTATCCGGTCGGGAGCAACGTTCGCCGATGCAGCGGGCACCGCTGTCGGTGCGAAGCTCGCCGCTGCTGCTGCAATCGTGACGATCGTGTTAGCTCTCGCGAGCCTGCTGCTGATGCGAGTGTTGCGCAGCGACCCCCAGTCGGCGGCGGGCCAGATCGCCGGGATCGAAACGCAACCGGCGGTGCACGCGTACGCCGCGGAGACCACCAATGGCGACGAGCGGGTGGATGCCGGTTATGCGCTCGTGCTGCCGTTGGCGATGATCCTCAAACTGGTGCTGGTACAGCTGCTGATCTAGAAGGTGAGTCGACTTTGTCTGGACCCGCCCGGGCGTTGTGGCCAGTCGCCGCTCTACGGCGGCGCGGCGGCCGACCGAGCGGCAGCCGTGGATGTGCAAAGGGGGCGCCGGCCTCAGCCGACGCCCCCTTCGAGGTAACTACTTCACGAGTTGCTCAGTGAAGTCCGTCGAGTTCGATCAAAGCTTGATCGAGGGGTCGATGAACTGGTTGGTGACGATGTCGTCAGGCACGAGGCCGTCCTTGGGCGTTGCGCCCTGGGCGGTGTACACCGGAATTGCCAGCTCGATGAGTTCCGCGACACGGTCGGTGTCGAAGCTGCCCATCGTGCCGTCGGTGCCGTTGGCCTGCAGACCATCGGCCTGGATGGTGGCGACGCCGAACTCGGCGGCACCAGCGGTGTAGGTCCAGCCGAAGTCGCCGCCGAACGAGTCAACAGCGGCAATGATGACCTCGTTGCCGTGGGACGGATCGGTGAGGTAGTCGACTGCCGACTGCTGGATCATCGGCACGATTGCGGTGAGGCAATCTGCGTACGTCTCGATGTTCTCCGGACGGGTGGCGATGCTCTGGGCGTAGTTACGCCAGCCGAGGTCGTTGATGTACTCGTACGCAACCGGCTTGCCCCAATCGGCGAGCTCGACTTCGTACAGGTACGGTTCGGCCGAGCCGAAGCCCTGCTGCGCTGCCTTGCCCTCATCGGCGATGAACAGGGCCGGGTCGCCAGTGTATGAACCGTCAACCTGGTCGGCACTGAGGATGCCAGTGGCGGTCAGGTAGTCCATGTAGGCGGCACCACCGAAGTAGCGAACCGTGACACCAGCTGTGCCCAAGTCCTTCACGCCGGTGACGTCGGGGTAGGTAGCCGGGTCCCACATGATCATCTGCGGGTTCTTCTCGAAGCCAGACATGACGGCGACGGTCGGGAACTCACTGCCCGAGAACTGGATGGCCTCGTCGGTGTAGACGAAGCCAAGCAGGATCTCGTCGTCGTTGTACAGCAACTGGGTGACCGGGCTGAACTGCTGGGGCAGGCCGCCCGAGCGGACCTGGATGTCGACACCGGTGTCGACACCTTCGGTGTCGAGCAGCGGGCCGGTGACGTATGCCTTGTCAGCATCCATCTCGTTGCCGTCACCGATCATGTTGTACAGGAAGCCGTGCTCGGCCTCCGGCATCCAGTCGGTCTGAATGATGACGGTTTCGGGGCAGATACCTGCAAGTGCACCGCCGGCCTCCCCGCCGGTGGTGTCGGGTGCTGCAACGGTGTCCTCGGTTGCCGCCGTGGTCTCGGTGGCTACCGTCTCTTCTGTTGCTGCGGTGGTTTCTGCTGCTGTCGTCGTTTCGGTCGTCTTGTCGTCGCCGCATGCGGCGAGGGTGACGAGCGAAACGAGCGAGAGGGCCAGCAGAGTGCGGCTGCGTCGCTGTTGCATTCATTGCTCCTTGGTTTTGGTGGGTTCACACTGCTCGGGAGATTGCGAACAATCTCGGTGGGTAAGAACATGATGGAGAGCTGGGCGTCAGCTGCCTCGTCGAGTCGACTCGTGCCAGTGGCCCACAACGAGCTTGGCGATCCAACTGAAGACGAAGAAGACGGTGATGCCGAGCGCAGCGGCGATGAGTAGTCCGCCGTACATCGCGGGGTAGCGCAGCTTCTGGCGGAACGACTCCATCACGATGCCGATGCCGGGCTTTTGGCCTTGGCGAAAGAACTGCTCACCGACGATCGCGCCGATGACAGCCAGACCGGCCGAAATGCGAAAGCCGGTGAAGATGGCCGGCATTGCAGCAGGGAACTGCAGCTTGAACAGGCGAGTGAAGCTGCCAGCGTTGCGCAATGTGAAGAGGTCGTGCTGCGACGCATCGACGGAGGTGAGGCCGAACAATGTGTTGGTCACGATCGGGAAGATGGAAATCATCACGCAGACGTAAATGCGCGACGACATACCGCCGCCGAAGATGGAGTAGATGATGGGCACAATTGCCAACACGGGCGTTGCCTGCAGGGCCACCAGGTACGGGTAGATCGATCGCTCCAGCCACACCGCTCGTGCCATCAGCACAGCGAGCGCCATACCGATGACGATGGTGATCGCAAGGCCGATGCCTGCCGCATACGTCGTCCAGCCGAGCCCCTCGATGAGCTTGCCGCGCACGACCGGGTCCAGAAACGCCTGATCGACGACGGTGACGGGCGAGGGCAACAGGCTTGGCTTCTTGTCGAGGAAACGCCTCATGCCGTCACGGTGCATGTACTCCCAGAAACCGATGAACAACAGGAACACCACGATCGGGCCGATGATGGTGCTCCACTCGCGTGGCGGCTTCATGGCGGACGGCGCGTCGAGATCGACATGCACGGGTTCCGCGTGAGCGTCGTGCGACAGCACTTCGGCCTGCGTGATGGCGATTGCCGACGAGGGCTTCTCATACGTGTGGCTCATGCGTGGGCTCCGCGGAGTGTGTGCGATATCTCGCCCGCGATGCGGGCAAACTCGGGGGAAAAGCGCAGGTCGGGAAGGCGGGGATACTCGAACGGGATCGGATAGTCCGCAACGATGCGACCCGGACGGGCGCTCATCACAAGGACACGGGTGGAGAGGAACACGGCCTCGCTAATGGAGTGCGTAATGAACAGGCCAGCGAAGCCCTGACGGGCGAACAGCGAGATGACTTCGTCGTTGAGGCGCTCACGTGTTATTTCGTCGACGGCACCAAACGGCTCGTCGAACAGGAACACGTTCGGGTCGAGCACCAGGCTGCGCGCCAATGAGGCTCGCATCTTCATGCCACCGGACAGCTGCTTCGGGTACTTCTTTTCGAAGCCCTTCAATCCGACCAGCGAAATCGCCTCAGCGGCCCGACGGGTGCGCTCGGCCTTGCCGACCCCCTCCAATTCGGCCAACAGTTCGACGTTGCGTTGCACGTTGCGCCACTGCAGCAACGTCGCGTCTTGAAAGACGTAGCCGACCTGACGGCGGTCGACAGAGACGAAGCCGGTGGTGGGTACGTTGAGGCCGGAGGCGACCTTCAACAACGTGCTTTTGCCGCACCCGGATGGGCCGACGACGGTGACGAACTCGCCGGGAGACACGTCGAAACTGGTCTCCGAGAGGGCGTGCGTGCCATCGGGGTAGACCATCGAAACGCCGTTGAAGCTCAGTGCTGGACCGGTACTCATTGAGGCAACCATAGTTGGTGCGCCAGTTTGGGCTTGCCCTGCGTTGTCCATCAGTGCATCACCATTCCGCCGCTCACGTTCATTGCCTGTCCTGTGCAGTATCGGGCCTGGTCAGAGGCCAGGAAAACAGCCATGTCCGCAACCTCGCTGGGCTCCGCGCAGCGCCCGAGAGGCGACATCGCACACCATTTGGCAACCATCTCCGGCGTTCGTGAGGCTGCGCCCATCTCCGTGAGTACATACCCCGGACAAATGCAGTTCACCCGAATGCCGTGCTCGCCCAGCTCGAGCGCCGACACGCGAGTAAGGCTGATGACGGCTGCCTTCGATGCCGCGTAGTGCGCCTGGTTCGGCGAGCCCACCTTGCCGCCCATGCTTGCCATGTTGATGATGCAGCCGCCACCTTGGTCCGCAGCGATCATGGCTCGCGCTGCAACCTGAGTGGTCAGCAGCATTGCTCGCACGTTGATGTCGAAGGTGCGGTCCCAATCGTCGACCGAGATGTCAAGCAGCGGCGCCATGTGCAAGATGCCGGCGTTGTTGACGAGCACGTCGATGCCGCCGAGCGTCTCGATGGCTGCAGCAGTGATGCTTCGGGCGCTGGCGGGGTCGGCCAAGTCAACGTCCAGTGCTTGGGCACCAAGCCGTTCGGCGGTTGCTCGGCACTGGTCGCCTTCACGGTCGAGGAGGGCGAGCTTTGCCCCTTCGGCAGAGAACGCTTCGGCAATGGCGGCACCAATCCCGCGCGCGCCCCCGGTGATGAGGACTCGCCTGCCGGCGAGGCGGCCTGCTGCAGGGGTGTCGCGTTCGGTCACCATGACGCCGACCATCGTAGGACAGCCACTGTTGTCACTGACGCGGCCGCCTGTGAACAGTCTGTTTCGTACCCCGACCACCTGAGTTTGCATGGACCGCTTGAGTCCGCCGCTCGAAAGTGCACAAACGCGGGCTGCGTTACTGGCTGACGACTTTGCCGGATCGGATGACGATTCGACCGACCGGGGCGAATGCGATGGCCTCGCGGATGGTCGCGACGGGAAGGATCACAAGGTCAGCGATATCGCCGACTGTCGTGCCTGCCGCCGGGCGGCCCATGATGGAACGGACAGCGTTGCTGACCATCGCGTAGGAGTCGGACGGCAGGACGTGGCCGGCCATGATCATGAGGGCGGCGGTTTCGAGGCAGTCGCCACGGCCGACCGGGTTGAACGGGTCCTGCAGGTTGTCCGCCCCGGCGGCGACGTTGACCCCGGCAGCGCGCAACGCGTTGATAGCGGTCAACGCTCGGGGCGTGCCGACAGGGTGGTCGCGGCCCTGGAGGAACAGGTTGCTGCTGGGCAGCGCGATCACACTGATGCCGGCCGCGGCGAGCTTCACGGCAACTCTCTGCTGAACGGCCTCCGGTTGCATCACCAGGCTGACGCAGTGGCTGGCAGCGACGCGGTGGGGGAAACCGGCACGCAGCACTCGGTCGGCGAGGTCCTCCAGCGCGAAACGCGTGGGATCGAGGGTCTCGTCGGTGTGTAGGTCGACGGGCAGGCCAGCCTCGGCGGCCATGGTCAGAAAGTTGTCGTTGGCGGCGGCTGGGTCGTCCTCCAAGTGCGGGCAGCCGCCGACGCCGTCGATGCCGAGGGCGATTGCCTCGCGCAGCAGCGCTCGATGGTTGGCCCCTGCTGCGCCGATGCTGGGCCATCCGCACAATGCGAAGACCTCGATGCGAACGAGGTCTGCCAGACGGTCGCGAACTCGTAGCAGCGCGTTGATCGACGTGAAGCCGTTGGCGTCGGTGAGGTCCGCGTGCGTTCGAATCGCCGTGGCGCCGTTGGCGGCGATGAGGCGCGCGGCGCGTTCGGCACGGACCTCGGTGTCGGCCTCGGTGATGCGATCGCGGGCGGCCTCGATGTTGACGATCGCGCCCATGAGATCGCCAGTCGGGTTGGGAACTGTCTCCGCGAGAAAGGCCTTGTCGAGATGCGCGTGGGCCTCTGCCATGGCTGCCAGTACCAGCCCGCCCATGGCGTCGAGCGTTGTCGTTCCTTGGCCTGGTAGCGCAGTGTCCACACCACCGACGATGTGCACCGTGGAGAGAGATCCGTCAGCGAGGAGCGCGTTGATGATGGTGAGGTCAGCCACCGGCGACCGAACCCACCCGCGCTCGCGGGTCGCTTGCGCCGGCCCAGAATCCGTTGGCGTCACGGATGATGAGCTGAGCGTGTCCGAAGTCGCTGTCGTATTCGGGTCGCACGCTGACGAGGTGGCCGCGAGCCGTCAAGGCTGCCGCCCACTCCGGCGGGGCGTGGCCTTCGAGTTCCACGATCGGGCCGCTCGGCGCCGTCCAGGTATCGAACCCGGTGGTGGGGCCAGCAAGGGCCCAGCGCCCGGCGTGCATTGCGGTCGCAGGCGATTGCCGGTGGTGAAAGAGACGAGCAGCGAGCTGCAGCAGGATCTGTGGTTGCGCGTCGCCACCCATGGTGCCGAACACGGCCGCCAGCTCATCGTCGCGGGTCGCCAGAGCGGGGGAGAGCGTGTGCGGCGGGCGGGCGCCTGGTGCGAGCTCGGCGGGGTGACCCGGCTCGAGGTTGAACCCCAGCCCGCGGTTGTGCAGGTTGATCTGGGTATTCGGCTCGACCAGCCACGACCCGAAGCCAGATGCATTGGACTGAATCAGCGACACGCCCATGCCGTTCGAATCTGTAGTGCAGAGGTACGTCGTGTCACCTCGACGAGCAGCGATTGGCCAATCCGCTGCTCGCTCGGTATTCAGCAGATGTGCACGCGAAGCAATCGCCCGCAGCAGGCCTGGGCCGTCGGCAGCGGCGTGCAGCGCGAACGGACGGTCGAAACCAGCAACCTTCGCTGCCTCAATGAGGAGATGTGCCGAGTGTTCGTCGTTCGGGTCCACCGGCATCGAGATGTTGCTGGCCAACGCAGCAGCGCCCAGTGTGAGGTAGCCCTGCGAGTTCGGCGGAATCGTCCAGAGCTCGACACCCCAGGCGCTCGCGGACAGGGGAGTAACCCATTCGGCCTGACTGTGGGCGAGATCGTCGGCGGTGTACCACCCCTCTCCGAGTGCTCGTAGTCCATCGCCGAATGCGCCCTCGTAGAACTCCTCGCGACCACCATCGGCCACAGCTCGGAGTGCCGAAGCGACCCCGGGCCGGCGAACGCGATCGCCGGGGCGCTTCGCCTGGCTGCTGAGCTCGCTCAAGTTCTCGCGACCTTGCGGGTCGAGACGCGCAA
>JANOYI010000240.1:0-1741 GCA_031428795.1 Ilumatobacteraceae bacterium
TCCGGTCCCCAGTTCTTGGCGATCACCCGGGCGGCCACCACACCCAGGAGGGCGAGCACCACCAGGTTGGCGAAGAGGCGTGCGCGCCCCTTCGACACGCGCAGCACAAGGAGAAAGGCGAACGGCCACACCCAGTAGAACTGCTCCTCCACGGCGAGCGACCAGTAGTGGTCGACCGGGCTGGACACGCCCGCCGCACGGCTCAACAGATCTGAGTACGACCCTGAACCGTTGAGCGCGTTCCAGTTCGCGACCTGCAGTGCTGACGCAATGATGTCGCGTCGGAGGTGCGGCACCGTCGAAAACTCACCACTCCACGCCAACACCGAGATGGCAACGAGACACAGCAAGCTGGCCGGCAGCAATCGTTTGGCCCGTCGCGCCACAAAGCTCGACCACGAGACCGTGCCCGTTCGCTGGTGCTCCAGAATCAGAAGCGACGTGATGAGATAGCCGGACAGCGTGAAGAACACCGACACCCCGACATAGCCACCCGCCATCCACGTGAACCCACCGTGGAAAAACAGCACCAAGGCGACTGCAACCCCGCGTAAACCATCCAGGGCTGGCTGATAGCCGAACTGATCGCCGGGCACCGAGGTCTGATGCACAGGGCGCAACACGGAGCTAGACGGTAACGTGCCCAGACGATGGCGTCTACCCCCTTCCTCGACGCGGCATTCGGCCGCCCGGCCGCTCACACTCCCGTGTGGTTCATGCGTCAGGCCGGCCGCAGCCTGCCCGAGTACCGAGCACTGCGCGGCAAGGGAAGCATTCTCGACGCCATCAAGGTGCCCGAACTGGCCACCCAGCTGACAATGCAACCGGTCACTCGCTATGGCGTCGACGCGGCGGTGCTGTACAGCGACATCGTGGTCCCGGCCCATGCCGTCGGGTTCGGTATCGATGTCGCACCCGGCACCGGCCCTGTCTGCACCACTCCGTTTCGTGGTGAGGCGGACTTGGCTCGACTTCGGGAGTTCGAACCGGAAGCCGACACTCCCTACGTGCTCGAAACCGTTCGACAGTTGGTCGCTGCCCTTCCCGGCGAGGTACCGCTGCTGGCATTCGCCGGTGCGCCGTTCACCGTCGCCAGCTACCTGGTCGAGGGTCGCCCCAGCCGCACGTACGAGCACACCAAACAACTCATGCACACTGATCCAGTGTTGTGGCATTCGCTGATGGGGCGACTGGTGCAACACTCGGTGGCGTCCATCAGCAGCCAGCTCAGCAACGGGGCGCGTGCGTTCCAGCTGTTCGATTCCTGGGCGGGCGCCCTCAGCGCACTCGACTACGAACGCTTCGTACTGCCCCACTCGCGCGCGGTCTTCGGTCAGCTGGAGGCTCTTCATCCCGACGCTCCCGGCATCCACTTTGGCATCGGCTGCGACCACCTGCTGGAGCAGATGCTCGCCGCCGGCGCGTCGATCATCGGTCTCGACTGGCGGACGTCGATTCTCAACGCTCGCGTACGGATGGGGCCGCAGCTCGTGGTGCAGGGCAACCTTGACCCTGCGCTCGTGCTCGCCGGCGTCGACGTCGCGTTGGAGGGCACCGAGGCGGTGCTGGCCGACAATCGGCTGTACGACGGCACGCAACACCCCGGCCACATTTTCAACCTTGGCCATGGGGTACAACCCAACACAAACCCGGATGTACTGGCCGCTGTGGCCAATCGGGTGCACGAGTCGACACAGCGATGAAGCGCACACGACGATGAGCGGCATGGAAGCTGGCGGCA
>JANOYI010000241.1:0-10787 GCA_031428795.1 Ilumatobacteraceae bacterium
GGCTCAGTCGGCCTTCGGTTCGCGGCTCCACAGGACGTCGAAGTCGCGGGCGATGTCGAGCACCTGAAACGCGCGGCCGATTCCCACGCAAAAGCCGCAGGTGATCGTGAGTTCGAGCAGCTCGACATCGGTGAACAGCGCGCGCATTCGTTCCCACATTTCGTCGCTGACGCCGCGGTGGTCGATTGCAAACTGCTCGGCGAACTCGGCCGCCATCCGTTCGCGTGGGGTGAAGTCGGGGTGGTCGTGGTACTGGTGGACGTGCTGGTAGAGCTCGTCGGTCATTCCTTGCTGCATCGCCGATGCTGCACGAGTGTTCAGTCAAACGTGGCACTCGTTGAGCTGGGCGATGCGCATTCGGGCGACCTCGCGCTCGCGTACGCCGAGGCTCGAGTGCACGTAGACCGCCTCGCTCATGCCGCTCAGTCCCGCGCCCAAGTGCGGCGCCAGTTGCCAGATACGGGTTGCTTCTCGACCGTCACCCGCTGGTACTTCGATACGTGCCATTACGCCTGCTCCTCTGCCTTCTTGACGGCTACCGGAATTGCACTTGACACGACCATTCCGGTGACGGGGTCGTGGCCGACATCGACCGTGACGAGACGGCTGGTGGGCGAACCAATGTCGCGCACCTTCTCGTCGGTGAGCGAGCGCCCGCCCCACGAGTGCGCCATCGAGATGACACCTCGCTTGACGTCGTCGGCACCTTCCACCACGCCGTGCAGCACTGCGCGAGGCGAGCTGATCTCGATGATGTCGCCGTCGACCAGGCCAAGGTCGGCTACGTCGAGCGGGTTCATGTACGCCGGATTGGTGGTGCCCTTCTTGGCCAGCGCAGGCAGCTCGGTGCCGGTGGAATTGAGCACGTGTTTCAGCCGTCGGCTCACAAGACGGTAGGGGTACGCCGAGACGTCGGTACCGGCGAACATGGAGGAGGTTTCAGCCAGAACCTCGGCCAGCTCGGCCATCAGGTCGTCAGGAGCCGGCGTGAACTGCGCATTGGCGCCGTCCTCGGCCGGCTGCACCACTAGCCGCTTGTCCATGTGCACTGTGCGCTTGTTGGCACGAACTTCATCCAGCGGCATCCGCGACCCGGCGTAGGAACGGTCGATGATCTCGTCAGTGCTCGGGCGCACCGTCATGTCGGGTGACCCGCCCGGATACGGCAACTCGCTGCCCAGGCGTGAGGCCAGTTCCCAGAACACTTCCCACTCATTCAGCACGTCGCCGTCGCGCTCGACGACGGGTTCGGTGTAGTTGGTGTACGGCGCCCTGAACCAGCGGTCCATCAGGTGCGGCACGTCGGCGCGTTCCAGAGAAAGCGTCGGCGCAATGACGTAGTCGGCGAATTCCGCCGTCGGCGTCATCCGATGGTCGATCACGACCAGCAGTTCGAGACTGTCCAGCGCGCGCAGCGTCAGTTCGTGGTCGGGGAACGCAACGGCCGGGTTGCCGCCACTGACGATGAGCGCCCGAATGCGCCCTTCGCCCGGAGTGAGGATCTCTTCGGCGAGCGTGGCTGTTGGCATCTCCCCGCGGTAGCCACGGAGGTTGCGGATGCGCGAAGGCGGGCCCTTGGCGGGGTCGCGTGGCGCGGTGGCCTGCGCGCGATGGGGTGCCTCCGGGTAGAGCAGCATGCCGTTCTCGAGGAGGTCGCCCTCGCGATTGACGCGACCGAGAATGGTGTTGAGCACGACGACGAGGTGTTCCGACAGGCTGGAGTGTGCAGCCATGTTGGGCCCCGTGCCTGTGCCGGCGGTGCCGCGTGGCCCCGCACCGAACATGCGTGTCGCAGCAACGATGTCGTCGGGTGCCAGTTCGCATCGTTCGGCAACGAGGTCGAGAGTGAAGCCAGCAACCGCAGCGTGTAGTTCGCCGAGCTGACTGACCCAGCGCTCGCAGAACTCGTGATCTTGCAGCCCCTCCTCCAACACGATGCGGATCATTCCGGCCAACAGCGTTGCGTCGCGCCCCGGCCTGATTTGCAGGTGGATGTCGGCGAAGCTGGCCAGCTCCGTGCGCCGCGGGTCGACGACGATGAGTCGCATGCCCTCCGCCTTCCGACGGCGCATCACGACGAATGGGTTGGTGCCCTGCAGGCCACCGATCGGGCCATACGACGAGACCATCGGGTTGTACCCGATGGCCATGTGCACGTCGGAGTCGGTGAAGCTGTTGTACCCAGCCTCCCAACCACCGAGCCGAAATCCGGCGAGGCCCTTGGCGGGTTGGTCGATGGTGACCGAAGTGTAGAACGAGGTGGAGCCGAGGCCGTCGTGAAACGCCCGCGCAGAGGGAACAGCCACCGAGTTCTGGTACCCGCCCGTGCCGGTGTACGAGGCGACGGCGCGCGGGCCGTGAGTATCGATGATGCGTCGCAGCTCGCGTGCGATCTCGTCCAGGGCTTCTGAGCTGTTCACTTCCTCGAACGTGCCATCGGGCCGCCGACGAAGTGGGGCACGCAGTCGATTCGGGTCGCTCATCTGGTCGGGAAGCTGGCGGCCCTTGATGCACGTGTAGCCCTCGAACAGCGGGTCGTCCATTACCCCGCGTACGGCGATGACGCGGTTGTTGTCAACGTCGACTTCCAGCGGACAGCTCGCGTGGCACACCCGACAGAACGTGGTCGTTGTCTGCATTTTTCAGCCTCCCGGAGTTTCCGTACGTCTGTAAACTATCTCGTCGGCTAGTTTCGCAGCGCAGTGGGCCGACGATGGCCATTCATCGAAGTTCGAAGGGGTCGAACATGCAACGCCGTTGGCATATCTCCACAGCGAATGTTCCATCGAGGGGCGCGTGCCGATGACTCGTCCGTTCCGCTTCGGCCTGCAGAGTTACTCCGCGACCTCGGCGCACAACTGGCGCGCTCAGGCGCGCCACGCGGAGGCCAGCGGGTTCAGCACCTTCAGCGTCGCCGACCATGTCATCGGCCCCGGTCCGGCACTTTCTGCTGGGCGCCACCCGGTGCAGAACGTCGCAGCGATTCCGGCCATGGCGGTTGCGATGGAAGCCACAAGCACCATCCGCATCGGCTCGCGCGTGTTCTGCGTCGACTATCGCCAGCCGGTGATGTTCGCCAAAGAGCTCGCCACGCTCGACTTCTTCTCTGAGGGCCGCCTCGAACTCGGGCTCGGTGCGGGCTGGCTGCAAAGTGAGTACGAGGCGATGGGGGTGCAGTGGGACCGGCCTGGCGTGCGGCTGGATCGATTCGAGGAGACTCTCACCCTCATCCGTGCCCACTTCGGCGAGGGGGAAGTCGATGTGCACGGCGAGTACGTCAATGCCAGCGGCTTCGAGGGCGTCCCGAAGCCAGCCAACGGCACGCCCCCGATCATGATCGGCGGTGGCGCCAAGCGGGTGCTCGGCATTGCGGGGCGTGAGGCCGACATCGTCAGCATCAACTTCAACAACAGCTCGGGCAAGCTCGGCCCCGACGGCGTGGGCAGCAGCACTGCCGAGGAGACGGCATTGAAGATCCAGTGGATTCGTGATGGCGCTGGTGAGCGCTTCGATGAGATCGAGCTGGAAATCGCTGCCTACTTCACCGTCGTCACCGATCAGCGCGACGCAACGTTGGATGCGCTGTCATCGAGGTTCGAATTGACACCCGAGCAGCTGACGCAGCACCCGCATGCCCTTGTTGGTTCGGTTGATTCGATCTGCGACCAGCTGATCGAACGACGCGAGACGTACGGCATCTCGTACGTCACGTTCAGCGCCGCGGTGGTCGACGCGGTCGTCCCCATCGTCGAGCGTCTTTCCGGCACCTGAATTCACAACCCAGCGACAGCTACAACCTACGAGATCCGAAAGCAGCCACCTATGAAAGTCGGAATCAGTCTTCCTTCACAGTTCCCCTTCGGGAGCACCGCCCAGATGCTGGAGGTGTACGAGCAGGTTGGGTTCGACTCGTATTGGTCGCCTGACCACATCTTGGGTGTGTTTCACCCAGCGCTGTGGAAGGACATCCCGTTGTCGGATCTGGCTGCCGACCCTGATGCGTTCTACGACCCCTTCTGCTATGGCGCTGTTGTGGGCACGATGACCGATCGGCCGTTCGGCATCTCGGTCACCGATGCCACCCGTCGCGGTGCCGCCGACCTAGCCCGTTCGGCGCTCACGCTGAACGACCTCAACCGTGGCGGGTTCATCCTCGGAATCGGTTCCGGTGAGGCTGAGAGTCTTCTGCCCTTCGGTTACCCATTCGACAAGCCGGTGTCTGTTCTAGAAGGCGTGTTGCGCGATCTTCGCTCGCTGCTGGACCACGGGGTGATGGCCGACGGTGGTGTCGGCCGCATGGGACTGCCGCTGAAAGCCGAGGGTCGCGGCAGCCCGCCGGTGTGGGTTGCCGGGCACGGGCCGCGCATGTTGCGCCTCACGGGCGAGTACGGCGACGGTTGGATTCCGGCGTGGGGGATGACCCCCGAGGAGTACGGCGAGAAGCGCAGGGTCATCCTCGATCATGCTGCCGCAGCGAGCCGGCCGGCACCCGAGTGTTCGCTGTTGCCGTTCGTGCTGTTCGTCGAAAGCCAGGAGGCAGCCGAAGAGATGTTCGAGCGTGAGCCGCTGGGCAAGTTGTTCGGTCTGTTCGCAATGGGGCACGTCTGGGAAAAGTACGGACTGACGCACCCGCTGGGCAACGATTCGAAGGGTTTCGTTGACGTCATCATCCACGACCTCAACCCGGACGAACTGCGCGACGTCGCAAAAACCATTCCCTTCGAGATGGTCAAGGAAGTGCTGTTCGTCGGCAACACCGAGGAACTCGCCGGCCAGTTCGAGGCCTACGCCCGCAACGGACTCGAGCACGTGGTGCTGGCCAACATCACTGGCGTCGTTGGCGGCATGGCCGAGATCATGGCGCGTGGAATGGAACTGCCCCAGCTCAAGAATGTGCTGTCAGACCTGTGAGTAGCGACCTCGAAAACTTCAACCCGTTCGACTCGGCCACGCTGCAGTGCCCGTTCCCGCACTACGCACAGATGCGCAGCGAACAGCCGGTGATGCTGATCGAGTCCCTGGGCATGTACCTGGTGACTCGCCACGACCTCGTGCTTGGCATTCTGCGCGACCCTGCCACGTACTCGTCGATGTTCGGCGGCGCCAGCATGCCGTTGCCGTCAGATGCCCGAGCGAAGATGACGGAGGTGATGGCGGACGGTTACCCCCGCGTACCCACCATGCTCACCGCCGACATGCCCGACCACACGCGTTATCGGCGGCTGGTATCGAAGGCGTTCACCCCCAAGGTGATCGCGGAGCTGGAACCGGTGATCCGTGCGATCGCGACCAAGCTGATCGACTCGTGGATCGACACCGGGTCGATCGAATTCGTCGAGCAGTTCGGCGTGCCGCTGCCCGTCGAGGTCATCGCCCATGCGCTCAACGTGCCCGAGTCACGAATGGCCGACTTCAAGCGCTGGTCGGACGACTCGATCGCCGGCATCGGCACCAACATCTCGCTGGAGCAGCGCCTGCAAGCGGAGCGCGGCGTCAACGAATACCAGCACTACTTCGCCGCCGAGTTCGAGAAGCGGAAGACCGATCCTCAGGACGATCTACTCACCGCGCTGTTGCAAGCACGCATTGACGACGACGACCCGGAAGTGACCGACAAGCGCCCGCTCGACATGCCCGAGATGCTCAGCATCGTGCAGCAACTCCTGGTTGCCGGAAACGAAACCACCACCAAGCTGCTGACGGAGACAATGCGTCTTCTCGCGAACGACCCCGAGCAATGGCGCCACCTGCAAGCGGACCCAAGTCGCGCACCGAGTGTGATCGAGGAGGCGCTGCGGCTGTCCACCCCGACACAGGGCATGTTTCGCATCGCAACCCGGGACCACGAGCTCGAGGGCGTGCACATTCCGGCCGGGGCTCGCTTGGTGATCGTCTTTGCATCGGCGAACCGCGACGAGTCGATCTATACCGATGCCGACGGGTTCGACCCGGACCGCACGGGTCTGCGCGAGCACCTCGCGTTCGGCAAGGGAATTCACTTCTGCCTTGGTGCGGCACTCTCGCGTTTGGAGGGCAGGGTCGCGCTGGAAGAGCTGTCCCGTCGACTCGATAGTTTCACGCTGGCAGACACCAATCGCTTCGAGTATTTCCCCAGCTTCTTGCTGCGCGGCCTCACCCGCCTCGACGTCGACATCGTGCCGGCCGCGAGCGTCTGATGACGGGCAGCAAACTCAGCGGGAAGATTGCGGTTGTCACCGGGTCCAGCCGGGGCATCGGGCGTGGGACTGCCATCGCTCTCGGCGAGGAAGGGGCCACTGTCTACATCACCGGTCGCAGCACGGGTGGCGGTGAACTCACCATCGATCGAACCGCTGAACTGGTGACGCAAGCCGGCGGTCGCGGGATACCTGTGCCCACCGACCATGGCGACGACGCTCAGATCGAAGCCCTTTTCAACCGCGTGCGAGCCGACGAGGGCAAGCTCGACATTCTGGTCAATAATGTCTACAAGATTCCGAATCCGCCGGCATGGGGCGGCGGATTCTGGGATCACCCAGTCTCGATCTGGGACGATCAGGTGGGTATCGGGTTGCGCGCGCATTACGTCGCGACCTGGCACGCCGCGCCGCTGCTGTTCGCGGCGGGGCCGGGCGGTTTCATCTGCAACGTGTCGTCGCCCGGTGGCCAGAGCTATCACTTCAGCTCGTCGTATGGGGCAGGCAAGGCCGGGCTCGATCGGTTGGGCGCCGACATGGCGTTGGAGCTGATGCCCAAGGGAATCGCCTGCGTCACCGTCTATCCGGGCAGCGTCTCGACCGAGTTCATCGTCGAGGCGCGCAGCACGACACCCCTCGAGATGGACACCGCGCAAACGCCCTTGAGTGTGGGGCGCGCGATCGCCGTTCTGGCGTCGGCACCCGACCTGATGGAGCGCTCTGGGTCGATTCAATGGGTGGAGGATCTGGGTCGCGAATTCGGCGTCGTCGACGAGTACGGCCGCGCTCCGGCGGCATACGCCAAGCGGTTGCGGGCCTAGTAGCTGCCTTCCTCGTGGCGGTCCACGCCGAGCAGCTGCACCAGGTCTTCGTGTAATTCCATCCACACGTCGTGGTAGCTGCCACACATCACGCCGGTGAACATTCGATGCTCGCCGCTTTCGAGGCGCACCAGGCTGGTGGTCAGTCGCCGGTCGTAGGAGGCGAAGCGAGGGATCGCCTCGGCGAAGCCGGCGATTGGAGCCAATGCCTGATCATGCATTGCTCGCAGTTCGGCGATGCGTGCGGTGTCGTAGTCCTGATCGCTGTGGTCGTTGGGGTCGCCGTTGCGGATCTGCCACCGGTTGCACAGGTCTTTGAACCCAACGTTGAGGTCGAGAAACTGCGGGTACGGCCCGCGCAGCCCATCGACGGTGACACCTGAGACCTCCTGCAGCCTCTCGCCATGTCGATCTCTTCCGACGGGAGAGAGTTGCCACAGATTGCGAGCCGCGACGTGGCGACACCACCCGGTCTCCACCATTCCCGTCAGCATGTTCTCCACGATCGCCTGATCGACTCCGGAAATTTCGGCTATGACCTCGACTGGGGCGTAACCCTTGATCCGCAGTGCGTGCATCACCAGGAACTCGGCGTCGGCGTCGACCTCGACCTGTATTTGGAGAGCGGCGTTGGCCGATTCGAGCACGTCCTCGACGGCCGTCTGCTGTTCGATGGTGGGCGCCGAACCGGCGGCGATTGTGGCGAGCACGTCCTCGTGCACTCGACCCATCTCCAGTAGCGCCTGCGCCACCGCGAGTCGTGCAATCGGTACTCGGTACGGCGAGCAGCTGACGTAGTCGACACCGCAGGCGACAAGGAACTTGGCCGACTCAGGGTCGCCGGCTTGCTCACCGCAGACACCGATCTTGATGGCCGCGTTGGCGTCGCGGGCGTGCTCGCATGCGTAGCGGATGAGACGGCCAACGCCGATTTGGTCGAGTGATTCGAAGGGATCGCTCTCCAGAAGTCCGTGGCGGAGGTACTCGGGGATCAGCTTGCTTCCGACATCGTCACGACTGAACGCGAACGTGAGTTGTGTGAGGTCGTTGGTGCCGAACGAGAAGAAGTCGCTGACCTCGGCCAGCTCGCCGGCGACGAGCGCCGCGCGCGGTGTCTCCAACATTGCACCAACACTGACGACGCCCTCGAAGCCGACCGAAGCGACTGCCTCGGCCACCCATGCTCGCGCCATGGCCATTTCGGTGGGGTCGATCACGAGCGGGATCATCACTTCCACCTTTGGAGAGCGACCCTGCGCCTGCACCGCGATGACGGCGTGCAGCAGCGCCCGCACCTGCATCTGGTAGAGCCCGGGCTTGACGACACCCAGCCGCACGCCGCGGGTGCCGATCATCGGGTTCACCTCATGTAGGCGACGAACGGCGGCCAGCTCGAATCGGCCGTTGTCGTCCAGCTCTCCGAGGGCTTCGGCGACGACCAACCGCTCCAGCTCTGGCAGGAACTCATGGAGGGGCGGGTCGAGAAGACGGATGGTGATTGGAAGGCCGTCCATCACGGAGAGGATGCCCTCGAAGTCGGCTTGCTGGGCGGCCGCCAATTCGGTGAGTGCGTCTCGTTCCTCGCTGGGGACGTCGCTGAGAATCAATCGTCGAACAAGAGGCAAACGGTCGTCGGCCAAGAACATGTGCTCGGTGCGGCACAGGCCGATGCCTTCGGCGCCGAGGTGGCGGGCGTGGGCAGCGTCGGCCGAGTTGTCGGCGTTGGCGCGCACAGCAACCGGTACGTCGGCGCCCGCGCGAATCTGATCTGCCCAATCGAGCAGCGTCTCCAGCTCTGCCGGGGCTTCGGCCGTCGAGGTGTCCGCACGACCGAGGAAGACCTCACCAGTGCGACCGTCGATTGAAATCTGGGTGCCAGCCCGTAGGACGTGGTCGCCGACGTGCAAGCCCTCGTCGTCGAGGATGATCTCGCCAGCGCCCACGACTGCCGGAATTCCCCAACCGCGGGCGACCACAGCGGCGTGGCTGGTGATGCCCCCGCGCGTGGTGAGAATGCCGCGTGCTGACTGCATGCCCAGCACGTCGTCGGGGGTTGTCTCGTTGCGCACGAGGATGACTGACCGGCCGGCGTCGGCTGCCTCGATCGCATCCTCTGCGCTGAAGGCAATCTCTCCGGCGGCGGCGCCGGGAGAGGCACCCAACGCGGTGGTCAGCAATGTCTTGTCGTCGTTGGTGGCGAATGTGGCGTGCAGAAAGGCGCCGATCGCGCCCGCAGGCACCAGTGCGACGGCGTCGGCAATCGTGAGGTCGTCGTCCGCCCTGCATGCGCGATGCACTGCATCTCGGATGATGTCGGCGAGTGATTCGCCAGCGGCAGTGCTCATGCGGTCCCCTTTGTACGTGCCCGGTTGCAAGCCCCCTGCTACCGCCACACCGTGTCGTACCCTACGCTTCACGAATTACCTAAGCATCGTACAGAAAGACAGAGTCGGTCTGAATATGAGAGCGTGTAAGAGATGACCAAGGCACGAGAGACGTGGCAGCAGGCCTTCGACGAATCGCGCATCCGTGAGGCCGACTATTCGACGATGTCGGGTGTGCCGATCGACGCCGTCTATGGGCCCGCAGATGCCGTCGCCGAAATGGGCGACTACCCGGGCCAGTACCCCTACACGCGTGGGCCGTACGCCTCGATGTATCGGTCGAAGCTGTGGACCATGCGGATGTTTGCCGGTTTCGGAACCGCCGACGACACCAACTGGCGCTTCAAGGAGATCATCAAGTCGGGCGGTGACGGACTCTCCACCGCCTTCGACATGCCGACACTGTTGGGCCTCGATTCCGACGACCCGATGTCGCTCGGTGAGGTCGGGCGATGCGGCGTCGCCATCGACACGCTCGCCGACATGGAAGACCTGTACGCGGGCATCGACCTGGGTGCGACCACCACCAGCATGACGATCAACTCGCCAGCGGCGCCGATCTTCGCGATGTTCATCGCGCAGGCCGAGAAGGCTGGCACTCCGCGCGCGTTACTGGGCGGAACGCTGCAGAACGACATTCTCAAGGAGTATCAGGCGCAGAAGGAGTTCGTCTTCCCGCCACGTCAGTCGATGCGGCTGGTTCGCGACACCATCCTGTACACGGCCGCCGAAATGCCGCGTTGGCACAGCGTCTCCATCTCCGGCTACCACATTCGTGAGGCTGGCTCGACTGCCGCCGAAGAGTTGGCATTCACACTGGCCAACGGCTTCGCCTACGTCGAGTTGGCGATGAAGGCTGGCCTACCCATCGACTCGTTCGCACCGCGCCTGTCGTTCTTCTTCAACGCCCACATCGACTTCTTCGAAGAGATCGCCAAGTACCGCGCGGCTCGCCGCATTTGGGCGCGTTGGATGCGCGAACGGTACGGAGCAGTGGCGGAGCGTTCCTTGCAACTGCGGTTCCACACGCAGACAGCCGGCGTCTCGCTGACCGCGCAGCAGCCGGAAGTCAACATCGTGCGCACCGCCATCGAAGCCCTGGCGGGTGTGTTGGGCGGCACTCAGTCGTTGCACACCAACTCGATGGACGAGGCGATGGCGTTGCCGACGGAGAAGTCGGCTCGCATTGCGCTGCGCACGCAGCAGGTCATTGCGTACGAGACCAACGTGGCGCACGTCGCCGACCCGTTGGGTGGTTCGTACTTCGTTGAGGCGCTGACCGATGAGATGGAACGCCAGGCGGAGGAGTTGTTCGCTCACCTCGATGCTGCGGGCGATGGCTCGATGCTGGAGGGGTGCATCAAGGGCATCGAGGACAACTGGTTCCAGGGTCGCATCGCCGACTC
>JANOYI010000242.1:0-3559 GCA_031428795.1 Ilumatobacteraceae bacterium
CTCGTGTTCCAACGTAACACGCTCAGACCACGTGAAGTCGGGAGTAGCGCGAGCCAGGCTGGATGGCAGGTTTCCAGCGATCTACCAGGTCGTCACACCAACCGTCGTACACATCGCGGTACATCTCCGAGGATGCGGCGCTGATGACCCGCCAACCGTCGGCAACCAGGCGGAAGAAGAGCGCCAATGAGTCGCCCTCGTTGCGCATCAGATCGGTGAGCGCCGGAACCACCAACGTGCGGGTCGGCAGTGCCTGCATCCGGACGAGCACCTCATCGAGCGAGTCGAAGGCCTCAACCACGACGAACACTCCGGCCCATCGCAGCCCGACCTCAGCCAGCGCCTGTACGCCGCGGCGTGCCACGTCACTCATCGGCCCGACCTCCGCCGAGCACTGCTGACGGCGGTGCCACCCATAACGCTCGCGACTCTCGAACAGCGGGGCGACAATCGCCGCGTCGGTGTCGACGAGACCCGCGTGGTCGACACTGTCCGGCTGTTCGGCCCCGCACGAGCAGGTGAGGTGTCCGCGGCGGCGCTGCGCGTCGTCGCGTTCAACCCGTTTGCGGTACACGACCGCCTGCTGACACCACCAGCAGTTGAAACCGCTGGGCAGCGGGCTGACCAGCTTTGTGAGTTGCGTTGACGTGAGCCCGAACTGGGCAGACAGCGACGTGACGGTTTGCTTCGAGTGCCAATAGAGCTCATCGAGCTGGGCATGTTGTTCGGGCGCGAGCATGGCGCGACCTCCGGGACCGTAGAAGTGATCACCTGGGAGGCGGGGACGTCGCGCTCCGAACCAACTCGGAACATATCGACGAGGGTCCGATTTGCCACCTTTTCGAGTCGTCACTCCAGGTCGGCCGGCGGCGGTGGGGACTGAACGACGAGGACTGCGGCAATACTTGGGACGTGGCAACGGACCAGTCGGCGCCCCGGCCTACACACGCATGGACGACGCGTGCGCGCCTCGCCATCCTTGGCCCCCCCGAGGTTCGCACGCTGGCTCTCACACACGCGCTCGACGATGCTGCCGACGGATTCCTGAACATCTCCCTGCTGGGCTCGCTGTTCTTCAGCGTGTCGCTCGAAGCATCACGCGACAGGATCCTTCTCTACCTCGTGTTGACAGTCGCTCCACTCGCGGTCATCGCGCCACTGCTCGCCCCGTTGCTCGAACGAGCCCGGGCGGGCTTTCGGGCAACCATGATCTCCACCCAGTTGGTCCGCGCCGTCGCGGCACTCGCTCTGGTGTCCTCCCTGAAGTCTCCTGCGTTCTACCCGCTCGTGTTTCTCGTGCTGCTCAGCCGAAAGGTCTACGCCCTGGCACGCACCGCCATTTTGCCCAACATGGTGCCGGAGTCGCACCGACTGGCCGACGCGAGCGGACATCTCAGTCGCGTCGGCACGGTTGCCGGTGGCATCGGGACGCTCATCGGAGGCCTCGTTCTCGGGCTCGTGAACGCAGAGCTCGTTCCCCTCTTGGCGGTGCCAGTGTTCGTACTCGCAGCGCTCGCCGCGCATCGGATACCAACGGCGTCGCTCTCGGCCCAGCCTGGCGCGCGTTTCGTCCGAGTGGCAGTGCCGACCGAGGTCCGGCGAGCTGGTTTGGCGGTGTGTGGAATCCGAGCCTCGTCGGGCGCACTTGCGTACCTCCTGGCGATCGCGATCAAGCGCGGTGGGGTTGACACGTGGGTGTTCGTAGTGGCGCTGGCCGCCACTGGCATCGGGTCGTTCATCGGCACGCTGATCACCGGTTCTCTGCACCGCCGACTCTTACCGCATCAGGTGATTGCAGCCGTGTTGCTCGTGCCCGGCTTCGTCACTGCCCTCAGCGTTGCGGCCGCCGGCAACTTCGGAATCGTCGTGGTTGCGTTCTCCATCGGGCTCGGCAGCAGCGTCGCAACCCGCACGATGGATGCGATGTACGGCCAGGTTCCGGATGTTGCGCGGGGGCGGGCCATCTCTGCCAACGAGCTGCGCTTCCAGATGTCGAACGTCACCGGCGCCGTGCTCGCCGTCATGCTGACGCCCAGTCCGCGCGTCGGAATTCTCGTGGTGGCGATTGTCCTCTTGGTCAGCGGTGCAACCTTTGCCTCGCAGGGCAGCCTGTCGTTGCGGCGGGGGGCAAGCGTGCTGCTGCTCGGCACCCCCGGCTACTCGCCAACTACACAACTACCGCGTGCGCTCTTCGACGAGGCCAGGGTGCAGGCGCAGCAGGGCTCGAGGCGATTGTCGATCGTCACCAGTCATGCGGCCATCCGTTCGGCACTGACGCAGCGTTCGATCGAGCCCCCTGACGACTGGGTGGCCCTTTCGGCGCAGGGCGAGGCTGTCTTGTCAGGCACCCCAGCGACCACAGCCCTCGTCGACCAAATGCTTGCTGCGGCGCAACAGGCTGTGGAAGCCTTCGAGGCAGCCCCCGACGACGCTATGTCTCGTCGGGAGTAACCGTTTCGTACGTCACCGACGCGTCATCGATGATCCATTCATCACCGTTGCGGTGCATGACGAACCGGTGCGTCGCGAGAATGGTCTCGTCGACGTATTGGTCGACTTCGACGACAACATCGGTGGCATCATTCGGCACCGGGCCGAACGCCAGCAGCACGCCGCCAGCGCGCACGACCAACTCGCCGGCGTCGTTCTCCTCCAATGCCTCTGAACGCGCATCGATGAACCGCACGTCGGCAACGTCCTCCACCGCCGTCACAACGTCGGCCTGCACATCGACACTGATGGACGAGCCTTCACCGCGCGGCTCGACGTAGATCTTCATCGCCGGATCACCCTCAGGTTGATCGGCGAAGGAACGAATGATCGTGGCGAACACATCGCTAGCGCGTTTCTTACTGGTCGACAGGTTGGTACAGCCCGCGGCAAACCAACAGATCCCTACCAGCACGGCGATACTTCGGGCAGCGCGCACGGGTCGACCGTACCATCAGCCGGTGCTGCGGACGCCGGCGCCGCCGTCGATCACGTATGTCTCGCCGGTGATCCAGGAGGCAGCGTCAGATGCCAGAAAGACAGCCAGGTTGGCAATATCCTGCGGCTCGCCGAGACGCTGCGTTGGCAACTGCGCGGCCAACCGATCGCCGAAGTTGTCCACCAGGAACGCCGCGAAGTCGGTCTGCACGAGACCTGGCGCGATACCGACGACACGCGTCGGCCCGAGCTCTCCTGCCAACTGGCGCGTCATGTGGATGAGGGCTGCCTTCGTCAGGTTGTACACGCCGAGCCCACCTTCTGCACGCAGCCCACCGACCGATGCAATATTGACGATGACACCCGGCTTGTCTTTCATCGCCTGCACCCAGGCGGCCTGGCACCAGAACAGCGGGCCGCGCAGGTTGACGCCGAAGGTCTTGTCGAAGCGTGCCTCGTCGACGCCGAGCGTCGGCCCGTAATACGGGTTCGTCGCTGCGTTGTTGACCAGGATGTCGAGTCCGCCGAAGCGCTCGATGGTGGCGCGTACGCATGCACCGGCGGAAGCGACGTCGCCGGCGTTTGCTGCGAACACCTCCACCTCGGCGCCGGGCGTTGCGCCCACCATCTC
>JANOYI010000243.1:0-4449 GCA_031428795.1 Ilumatobacteraceae bacterium
TACGCCAGCCTCAACCCGCGCAAGACCATTCTGGAGTTGGTGAGTGAGCCACTGATCGTGCACGGCGTGGCCAAGAACGCTGAGGCCGCTCGGCCGCTGGTCGGCGATCTCCTCGATCGCTGCGGATTGCCCGTGGACACCATGGATCGGTATGCGCACGCGTTCAGCGGCGGCCAACGCCAGCGCGTCGGTATCGCTCGCGCTCTGGCCCTGCAGCCCGACTTCATCGTGGCCGACGAACCGGTGTCGGCGCTCGACGTGTCGGTGCGCGCACAAGTCGTCAACCTCCTGCAGGACCTACAGGCCGAGATGGGGCTGACGTACCTGTTCATCGCTCACGACCTGTCAGTGGTGCGGCACATCTCGCATCGCATTGCCATCCTGTACTCCGGCAAGCTCGTCGAGATCGCTCCGACGCACGCGCTCTACGAGTCGCCCCTGCATCCCTACACGGAGGCGCTGCTTTCCAGCGTCCCCATCCCGGATCCGCCGTTGCAGCGCGCGCGGCGTCGCATCGTGTTGCAGGGCGAGATCCCGAACCCGGTCAACCCCCCGGCGGGTTGCCGCTTCCAGACTCGCTGCCCGCTCGTAGAGGCTCGCTGCCGCGTCGAGAGCCCGCCGCTCGAAGAGAAGAATCCGGGCCACTGGGCCGCGTGTTTCGTTCGCTGAGCCTGTACATGCTGAACCAATGGATGGGCCGATGAGCCCCGTGGCTTTCGCCGTCGCCTGTGTGGTGGTCGTGGTCGGCGCCTGCGTGCAGGGCACCCTCGGCTTCGGCCTCGGGTTGATCGCTGCGCCAGTGCTGGCGTTCCTCGACCCTGATCTGGTCCCTGCGCCACTGCTGATGTTGGCACTGCTGCTCACCGTTGTGGTGGCGTTCCGCGAGCGTGGGGCGCTGGATTGGCGGGGCCTCAAGTGGGCGTTCTTCGGTCGGGTGCCAGGCAGCATCCTCGGCACCATTGCCATCGTGTGGTTGCCCGAGCAGTGGATGCTCGTGGTGTTCTCGTTGATGATCATTTCCGGCGTGGTGCTCAGCGCAGCAGGTTGGAGGGTCACCCCCACGGGTGGCACGTTGTTCGGTGCTGGCGCGCTGTCGGGGTTCATGGGCAGCCTGACGTCGGTGGGTGGGCCACCGATGGCGCTCGTCTACCAGCGACACTCCGGCGCCCAGCTTCGGTCTACCCTCGCCCTGTTCTTCACCTTCGGCACGATGCTCTCGCTCGCACTGTTGGCCGTCGCAGGCGAGTTGCACGTGGCAGACGTGGGTCGCGCTGCCCGGCTGCTGCCCGCCATGCTGGTCGGGCTCCTGCTGTCGCGCCACGCCAGACGTTGGCTGGACCGTGGCTACACCCGTACCGCCATCCTCGTGTTCTCCGGTGTTGTTGCGCTGGCGCTGTTGGTAGTAACCGTTGTGACGTGGAGCTGACCCTCAGCCCGGTGTGCGAAAGCGCAGTGGTGAGACGTCTGCGACCGAGCAACGGGTGCTGAAATCGGTCGGGATGGCGGCACCCTGGATGAGCGCAGCGATGAGCCCAGCCATCGCAGGTGCAGTCTTGATGCCGGCGCCCGCCTGCCCGACGAGCCACCAGAAACCCGGGGCCGACGGCTCCTCGCCCACCACGGGGGCGCCGTCGGGGCTGAAGGTTCGCAGGCCGGCCCAGGCGCGGCGCACGCTGCGGAGGGGAAGGTTGGTTGCCTCCTGGAGGCGATCGAGCGCGATGGCAACATCGAGCTCCTCGGCCTGGGCGTCGCACGGCTCGCTGGGTGACTCGTCAGCAGGGGAGATCAGCAGGCCCCCCGATTCGGGCTCGGCGTAGTAGCGACCGGCGGCGTCCATCACCAACGGCCAGTGTGGGTCGACTGTGTCGAGTGCGGCGATGCACGCCGTCCGCCGGCGCGGCTCGAGGCCGATGGCGGGGATACCAGCACGTTTGGCGATGACGTCGCCCCAGGCACCCGCGGCGTTGACGACGATGTTCGAGGCAAACGTGTTACTACCGCATTCCACCTCCCAGCGGTGACCGGGCGCTCCGCTGTCGACTCTGCGAAGATCGATCGCCTCGGTGGTGGTGAACAGATGGCCACCGCGCTCGCGTAGTCCGCGAAGGAAGCCCTGCAGCAACGCGTCGGTATCGATTGACATGGCGTCCGGTTCGAATGTCGAACCCCCGGCGATGGCAAACGGTCGGAAGTGTGGCAACAGCTCGCTCGTCTGCTGTGGGCTGAGGCGATGCACCGAAGGGTTGATCGCGGCGCCGCTGACGGCGAGTGCGTCGAGCGTGTCGCTGTCGCTGGCCTCGCCCACCCACAGCAGCCCACGAGGTGAGAGCAACGGGTGCTCGGCGAAACCCTCCGGCGGCGATTCGAAGAAGGGGCGGCTGGCGGCGGCGAGGGCGCAGACGACGCGATGGCCGGACGTCTCCGACAACACCGACGCCGACCGGCCGGTGGCGTGGTAGCCGGGTGCGCCGGCTTGCTCGACCAGGGCGACCGAGCCGTGCTCGGACAGCGCCCACGCCGCCGAGGCGCCAGCGATGCCCGCACCGATGACCACCGCGTCGAACTGCTGCCGGGTCACCGTGGAGAAGCGGCGGCGCGCTCGCGCTCGCCGCGAACCGACGTCGAGACGGCTAGGTCGCGCATGACCGAAGCCATGTGGTCGAAGGTGAGCGCCCTGGCAACTTCTGTGTTGCCGGCTTCGATCGCGTCGAGGATTCGCTGATGCTCGTCCCAGCTTGTGACCCCGCGAGCGTCGGCGAGCTTGCTGAAAACCAGCTCGGTCTGGTGGCGCAATGGGGCGACCACCAACTCGAGGTATTCATTTCCTGACGCACGCTCAATGGCCATGTGGAATTCCCGATGCTGGGCTGCGGCCGCGAAGAGGTCGTTCCTCGCCGACGCCTCGCGGCCGGTCTGTAGGCATGCCCGCAGGAGGGAAAGGTCGTTCTCGTTGCGATGAGTAGCGGCCAGCTCGGCCGCGTACGCCTCGATCACGCTGCGGAGCTCGAGCAATTGGCGGATCTTCAGTGGGTCGAGCCGGCTGACATACGCGCCGCGGCGTGCGATGACCTCCACCAAGCCGGTGCCTTCCAAGGCGCGGATTGCCTCGCGAACCGGATTGCGGGAGACGCCGAGCTGCTCGGCCAGACGGTCCTCGAAGAGGCGCTCGCCCTCCTGCAGATCGCCACGCATGATCATGCCGCGGATCTCCTCGGCGGCTACCTCGCGGAGTGTTTGGTGCGAACTGCCGACGGTCACGCCCTGCACGATAGGGCCTGCACGAGGCACTGACCGACTCTTGCGAGCGAATCGCACTGCCCATCTCGAATGATGCATAATGTATACGAACGGAGGAAATGATGACCGACATCTCAGGGCTGGCCCACGTGGCGGCTGGCTTAGGTGCTGCTGGGGCGGGCCTCGTCAACGCGGTCGCCGGCGGCGGCACGCTGATCTCGTTTCCCATCCTGACCGCCATCGGCGTACCGGCGATCTGCGCGAACGCCACCAACACCGTGTCGCTGTGCCCGGGCTACATCGGCGGCACTTACGCCCAGCGCGCCGACCTCGCTGGCCTGCGGCGAGGACTCCGGCCGCAGCTGATCGCAGCGGCACTCGGTGGCTTGGTTGGCTCGATCCTGCTGATCTCGAGCAGCGAAGCGGTGTTCCGGCAGATCGTGCCGTTTCTCATCCTCGGTGCCTGCGCGTTGCTGGGGGTGCAGGATCGGCTTCGGCTGTGGCTTTCGTCGCGTCGGCGCGAGGGCCAATCGCATGCGTCGCTCGAACTGGCGGCGGTTTCTGTCGCCTCGGTGTACGGCGGGTACTTCGGTGCCGGGTTGGGCATCATGCTCATGGCCGTGCTGGGACTGTTCTCCGAGTTGCCGTTCAACAAGCTGAACGCCGTGAAACAACTTCTGTCCTTCTTGGTCAACATCTCGGCGGCGTTGTTCCTGGTCTTCTCCGGCAAGGTCGTGTGGTCGCTGGTGTTGGTAATGGCGCCCGCCAGCCTGGTGGGCGGTCACTTCGGTGGCAGCGTCGCCACCAAGCTGCCCCCGAAGAAGATGCGCGCCGCGGTCATCGTCTTCGGCGTCGTCGTGGCCATCGTCTACTTGGTCAAGTAGCCGGGAGCCACACGAATATCAGCGTGACGCCCACCGCGTCGGGGCTGCGAAGGATTTCTGCTGAATGCTCGTCGATCACTGTCATGTCCGTGCGTCAGTCTGCTCGAACAGTGGCAAGCCCGACGGCTACGTCAACTTCGGAGACATAAGTACTTGGGCTAGTGCTGGGGAGGTCATCAGTTTCGAAGCCCACCTCTCGGGTCGCTTGCTGGCGGCGTCAAGACGGGTGTCGCAGCTGTTTGTAATCCGAGGTGACATGAGGTCCATGCCCAAGTCGGCCGCGCGACGGCCGACGTGGGCTGGACCGATCGGTCACGTGGGCGGTCTA
>JANOYI010000244.1:0-10055 GCA_031428795.1 Ilumatobacteraceae bacterium
GTGGATGGAAGGCAAGGCGCTTCCTGTCGACGACGCCGACGCTGCAGGTCGCGGTTTTGAACGAGTGCTCACGGAGTGGGACAGCGAACTGTTCGGCGTCGGCGTGCACTTGCGGACGATCACCCGCGACGACTGGGTGTGCACCACCTACTTGCCGGGCAGTGTGCACGACGGCTCAGAGGGCGAGCTCTACTCACTGGCCGACGACCCCCTGCAGCGTGTCAACCGTTGGAATGACCCCGCGCTGGTCGCGCTGCAAGGCGACCTCCTCGCTGACCTCCGGGATCACCAACCCAAGATGAAGTCCCCATTGCCCGGAGTAGAAGCCCCGGTCTAAGAGAGTGTGTCCTATTTGTTGCCTGTCAGCGTCTGTCCTACACAGTCCATGGGACTGGATCGAGAATGCGGCGTTTCGCCGCTGAGGTACGGTGATTGAGATGAAAGCCTGTCGAGAGTGTGGCACGGTCGTTCGGGACGAAGACGATCAAGTTGTGATCGATGTCCACAAGCTGCATGCGGCCTGCGTTGAATCTCGACCTGCTGCCAAGAGCCGGCGAGCCGAACTCGACGCACTGAACCAGCTGGCGCAAGGGAATGGCCGAGCCACGGTCGTCTAACGAGCGGACCAGCCACTTCCACCGACGGAACTGCGGCCCACACCGGCGTCCACGGTCCGAACTCGTCGGGCAGTGAGCGCCGCTGATATTTGGTGTGCGTCACGTACAGCGTCGCATTCACGACAGGCCGAAGGTCACGCCCGTGGTGGGGACCTCGCTGTCAAAGTAAGTTTCTGCCACCTCAGGCCGCACGGCGGCCCGGTGGGCCTGTGTTGTGCACAGTTCCGTCGGGTAATCGAAGTGTGAGTGTGCGACCGGGCCCGAACGTGAGGACCCAGCCATCGCGGTGGACCCGTGTGTGGTGGAGCACACAGAGCGGAAGCAGATTCTCGAGATCGGTGCGCCCTCCGTTGCGCCACCACACAACGTGGTGGATCTTGCAGTGATCGAACCGGGTCTCACATCCGGGGATCCCACAGGTGCCGTACAACGCCCGCAGTGCCCGTCGTTGTGCCCGGTTCGCGAGCCGGGTGATGCGCCCAAGATTCAGCTCACCGGGCGCGTAGAGCACGACCCCGTTACGCACGATCACTGGATGCACGTCAGCGTCGCCGAACAACTCGACCAGCACCGACCACGGGATCTCCACTGGCAGCCCCCAATCAGTTCGCGGTCGACGACCGCCGCGGTCAGACTCGGTGTGCTCCGCACCATCCGGGTCAGACGGGTCAGACGCTACAGACGGACCAGCCGCATCACCGATGTCGTCACCGTCAGTCTCGATGACCACCACAAACTCCGGCCGACCCGGCCGCTGCGCCGCACCGTCGCCCTGCATGATCCGAGCCAACGCGCACGCCGCCAAGAACTCGCTCTTCGCCTGTGGATCAGTCGGACAACCCTCAGGCACCGACTCCGCAAACGCGGCTTCTATTTCGGCTTGCAACCGTGCGTTCAACCGCACTCCAGTCAACGGATCGAACCTGCCCGACAAACACCACATCCCGTCTGCGTCCGTCCAGTTCCGCAACCGCGCCCCCTTCTTCTGACGCTCAAACCGCTCAGAACCATCATCGGCCCGCAACGACTCGGCTTCGCGTTCCAGCCGCTTACGAAAGTCCGACACCGACCCGTGCTTGGCCACACCAACCAACTGGCCGGCGCGCTCCAACAACTTGCCACGCGCCGCACCATCAAGTCCCTTGGCCACCTTCGTCACCGCATCCACGTGTGCCGGCGTCACCGACCCATCGTCCAGCGCATCCGCGAGTGCGGGCACCGAACCCAACGTTCCCGACCGCTCCAACACCCGCGACGCATCGTTCTGCGTACCGCGACCAGCCTCTGCAATTGCCTGCTCCGGAAACGACACACACGCAGCCAACCGAGACGACAGATCGGCCTCTGCTGACGTCAACCACGACCGCACCACCGCGATCGAGCGCAGCCCGCCCTCCAGCGCAGCACGATCCGCGCCCGGGTCGGCGCGCACCGCTGCAACCCCTCGCACTCGCTCGATCACCGCCGTGACTTCCATACGAACAACCGTACTGCAGGGGTGTTACAGAGTACTTTTTTTCAATCACCTCGACCTATCCGGTTTGGGTGGGGAGGTTGCCGCAGTATCCGGCGATCAGACGAAATGCCTCGTCTTCCTGCGCTGGCAGCGCCAGCGAGCCAGGTGCGGTGACGTCGCCGAGCGATGCGGTGTAGTCCAGTGAGGTGCTGTTGGAGATGTCGGTGCCGCCGACGAAGGAATAGCTGTATCTGACGAGGTCGCGGACCCCGTCATCATCTAGGTCCACGCATCCGAAGCTTTCGCCGCGGACGGGGGCGAGAGAAACCGTTTGACCGGTGGCAACCAGCGAGTCATCGCTGTATTGCAGGATCTGCCCCGAGAAGCCGTCAGGATCGAACCCCGAAACCGGCAGCAGTTCCTCGCTCCCGTCGCCTTCGATGTCGAGAACGAGGACCAGAGTCGGCGGTATGTAGTCCGGCGATACCGGCATCGCGAATACGCGGATCGACAGCGACGTACCGCAGGCAGAGATCAACGTGTAGTCACCCGACGAACCCTCGGCCAACCGGACGATCTCAAACCAACCGTCTCCGTCCAGATCGGCGTAGGAGGTGTCATCAGCGGTCTCGCTCGAGCACTGAATAGTGTCGGCTAGCGAGACGCCCGCTGGCAGCTGCAACGGCAGGCCATACACCAGCGGGTAGCCCTCGAATGTGGCCCCTACGAACATCGTCGAGCGTTCGACGCCGTCGATGGCGAAGGTGGCGGTGACCTGCGACCCGTCACCGCTCAATGCTGTCGGCAACTGGCACAGCGCCGACTCGCACCACGCCTTCAACGACTCGGCGAGGTTGGGGATCTGGCCGTCGGCGTTCAGGAATGGCCGCAGATCAGATCGGTCTCCCCACGACAAACCTCCTTCTCCGAGCAGCTTGGCCGCATCCTCGTATCTCTGCTCGGACAGTGCAGTGAGGTAGTCGAGGACGGTCTGCTGCTCGGGCGTCGTTGCGATCACCATCGGGGGGATCATGGTGTTCGGCAACGAGGTTGTTGCGGCAGTCTCTGGCGGCGCAGTCGTCTCGGCAGTCGTGTCGAGGGTCGTGGTGTCGGGGACCACCGCAGTCGTCACTGGCACTGTCACGTCACTCGTGCTGGAGGTGACGGTCGACTTGCCGGTCTGGGTCACGACGATTGCGCCGCCGATCAGCAGCACCGCTGCGGCCGACGCCCAGATGAGGACCTGGGTTCGACGAGATGGCCCCGAGGAAGAAGGAGCGACCGTCGGGACACCGGGCTGCTGCCAAGCCGTCTGCAGCGTCTCTCCCAATGACGACTCGAACTCGGGGCGCACGAACGCCTCACCGCCGACGTGGTCTTCAAGCCAGCGATCACGCATGACGAACCTCCTGATTCCTCAACCGACGCGTCGCGCGCGCCAACAACGATTCCGCGGCACGCGAACTGACGCCGAGCTCCCTGGCGACCTGCGCCACGGGCAGGTCGTCGACGTATCGCAGCACCAGCGCGGTGCGCTCGCGTTCGGGCAGCGAAGCCAACAGCGACGGCACGAAGTGATCAACGGCCTCAGGCGAGGACGCGACCAACCGCAGACGACGCGATTCGCGCGCTGCAGACCGGAGACGATCCAAGTGGCGATGTCGAACCGCGACGACCAAGTAGCCAACTGAAAGCTCGGATACACGTCCGTCGCGCGCCGACGAAAGAGTCGACAGATACACGTCTTGCACGACATCCTCGGCCAGTGAGCGGTCGCTGCCGCACAGCATCGCCGCGTAGCGGAACACCTCTGGCAGCGTCGCGCGGTAGCAGGCCATGAAACCCTGCTCGCTGCTGACGTCCCAGGTTTGTGTGCTCATCACCCCTCCAACGTCGCCGACCCCCCGAAACCCGTCGCGCCATCGTGACCGGTGGTTAGTGCGCTCGGTCGTACGTAGTCTCGTCCCGCAGCAGCGCCTCGTAGTGGCGGCCTGTGTGTTGCGGCCACCACCGTTGCGACTTCTTCGACTTCAACACACCATGGGCATGAGTGGCGCACCAGTCAGTAGTGTCGAAGCTCGACGATCATGCCGTCTGGATCGCGCACGTACAACGAGCGACCGTTTCCCCGCGCCCCGTACCGGGTGGCTGGACCTTCGACGACGTCGAACATGCCGGACGCCGCGAGCGCGTCCAGATCGACCTCGTCAACGACGAGGCAGAAGTGATCGACAGCACCGCTGGCAGGGGATGCGCCCCGACCGATGAGATCGATGATCGTTCCCGCGTCGACGCGCAGGGAGGGAAACGGAATGTCGCCTGCGCGCCACTCCTTCACACGCATCGGCTGCAACCCAAGCACATCGACGTACCACGCCAACGTCGTCTCGACATCGGCACACCGCAGAACCAGATGGTCGAATGCTGTCACGGTGACGGGAGCCTCCATGTCCTCCAGCGTAGGCGGCGTTCGGGGCCGGCTGCGCGGTTCGGTCGATACTGCGTGGAATGATCGTCGAGTGATTGTTGACAGCGCCCTCTACATCGATGGAGTCAGACAGCCTGGTCAGTTCGACACGGCCAATACAGCAGGCCCGCCGATTGGATCATTTAGTTGGACGGGACTCTTCGAGCCGACGAAAGCCGAGTTCGACCAGATTCGCCGCCACATCGACCTTCACGATCTTGTGGTCGAAGATGCGCTGAATGCGCATCAGCGCCCGAAGCTGGAGCAGTACGGCGACGCACTCTTCCTGGTACTCCGGACGGCGAAGTACCTCGACAACGAGGAGAACGTCGACTTCGGTGAGATTCAGGTTTTCGCCACCCCGCGAGCGATTCTGCACGTTCGCCACAAGGCTCCGTCGAAGCTGGTCAATGTGCGGGCGCACCTCGAAGCCCACCCCGAGCGGATGTCGTGCGGACCGGGGGCTGTGTTGCATGCCATTGTCGACCAGGTGGTCGATGGCTACGAGCCGGTGGTCGACGGCCTGGAGCAAGACGTACGCGAAGTCGAGCGCCAGGTTTTCAACCGACACCTCGGTGACAACCCCGTTGAACGCGTGTACGGCCTCATGCGCACGGTGTTGACGGTCCAAGATGCACTGTCGCCGTTGGTGGCGCCGCTGAGCGATTTGTCCACGAAGTCGTATCCCACGGTGCACCCCGATCTGCGCGAGTACTTCCGCGACGCCCATGACCACCTGGTTGCGGTGGCGCAGCGCGTGGGAACACTGCACGACCTTCTCACCAGCATTCTCGCGGCCAACCTCACCCGGGTTTCCATCCGCCAGAACGAGGACATGCGCAAGATTTCGGCTTGGGTGGCCATTGCGGCGGTGCCGACGATGATCGCCGGCATCTACGGAATGAACTTCGCTCACATGCCTGAGCTGAACTCACGTTGGGGTTACCCGCTCGTGATGGCACTCATGGCGGGGGTATGCCTGGGGCTGTATCGAAAGTTCAAGCGCGACGGCTGGCTCTAGCGGTTTCGTGCTGCGACCGTCAGCCTTCGCACATGTCCAATGCCAGCAGCGCCAGCGCGCGAGCCGTAGTCAGCACCTGGTCGAGCGGCACGTGCTCGTCGGGCCCGTGTGCTCTCGCTGCCTCGCCCGGGCCGTACTGCAGCGTGGGTACGCCACCGATGCCGGTCATCAGCCGCAAGTCGCTGCCGTAGGGCGCAGTCCAAGACTCTTGGGTGGCGCCGCCGACCGCGGTGTGGGCGGCGCGCACGCGGTCGAGCAGGTCGCTGTCCTCGGGCATGCGGCCACTGGCGAACTGGCCACCCCACCACTCGATCGTCGCGGGGTGGTCACGCAGCCACGGGTCAATGCTGCACGCCTCGGCCACCGCGAACTCGAGCTCTGCACGAGCCACTTCCATCGGCTCATCGAGCGCAACGCCGAGCCGGCCTTCAGCGACCAACAGGTCGGGCACCGATGAGGCCCAGTCGCCAGCGTGGATGGTGCCAATCGACAACGGGTATGCAATCTGCCAGCGGCTGGCGGACTGCACCGGGTTGGCGTTGCGGCGGGCTTCAAGCTGCTGCAGAGCGAGCAAGAGGGGAACGAACTTCTCGATCGAGCTGACACCCTCGGTTCGCCGCGACGCATGCGTGGCCAGCCCGGGCACAGAAAGGCGAAAGGTGAGCGCGCCAGCATTTGCGGGCACAAGGTCGAGATCCGTGGGCTCTGGAATCACGCACGCGTCGGCGCGCCATCCGCGAGCCAGTGTGCTGTACGTGCCCAGGCCGCCGTCCTCCTCACCGAGCACAGCGGTGATCAGCAGGTCGCCGGTGAGTTGCACGCCAGCATGGCGGATGGCCTCGATGGCCCACATCGCCGCCACAAACCCGGCCTTCATATCGCAGCTGCCACGCCCGTACAGCCGACCATCAACGACGCGGCCGTCGAACGGATCGCCTGACCACTGCTGCGGGTCGCCGACAGGCACGACGTCGAGGTGGCCGTTGAACAGCAGGCTGCGAGCACTGCCCGGGGCACTGCCCGGCAGTCGGCCGACGACACCCCACGCCTCGCTGCGCTCAACTTCCATGCCGGGAAAGTCGGGCCGGGCGGTGATGTCGTCGAGTGGAATCTGCCAGTGGTCCACGTCGAGGCCGCGTTCAGCGAAAAGGTGGGCTGCGTGAGCGATTGCCTCGTTCTCGTCGGACGTGCCGCTGATGCTGGGGATGCGAACCAGTTCGGTGAGCAGCCCGGTCATCTCCGCTTGCCGTTCGTCGACAGCGTTCAGCACTCTCGCAATGACATGTTCTTTGGTCATGACACACTTCCTAGCAGTCTCAGTACGGGGGCGAAGATGGCGGTCGGTCCGATAGCTTTGCAGCACCCAACCTGAAGGAATAGTTACATGGCAACCGGCCCCAAGCTCACCCCGCTCCAGGAAGTTGAAGCCCGTCGCGCCGCCGCAGCGGCCGACAAGCCCAAGCGAGTGATCTCCGAAGAGGAGAAGGCCATCCGTAAGGACCGCGTGGCCAAGGCCAAGGATGCGCTTGCCAGGTCCGTTGGCGCCAAGGGCGATTGGGTCATTTCCGGCCGCGCCGCGCTGAAGACGTACCTGCAGCGCCTCAACGAGCCCAAGCAGCCCGACGAGGCTCAGTTCGAGGCACTCTTGGCCGCGCCGTTCACGCCGCCGCCGAAGAAGAAGACCAACGACCGTCGTTTCTGACGGCTGCCCGTCCAGGGCTGCCGTTTTTACGATTCGCTCAGGCGGTCGAGATCTCGACCGGCCCCGGCACATCAATTCGAGTTGCGGCCACCCGGACCCGAACGCCTGCAAACCGCGGAAACAGACTCGCAGTGACGAGAGTCCCATCAGCGGCGCGCACTGTCGCAAGTGTGGCATCGCTATTGACTGGCACCCAGATGAAGACGTATGTGGACGTGCCGACGACGATCGTCTCGGTACCTGTGCGGGTGGCTAGGTCGATTCCGGTGGAGATCGAGTCTGACGTTGCCGTGCCGGGCACCGTCCACCACCACAGGTACTCGGTTCGTCCGCCACGCGACGCGAGCTGAATCCCGCTGCGCCACGCCGACCCGTCGGCTGCGCGGCCCGACGCCACTTCGGCGAACTCCCCGAGCCGGTAGTCCGGGCTGAGGCCGTAGACCAGCGAGCGCCACTCACTGGCGTCCGCAAGGCGGACCGATCGGCTGATCGATAGAAGTTCGGTGGTCGACACCCTGCCGGTCAGGCTGAGCAGCTGTCCATCCGTTGCCCAGGTGACAATCGATTCCCCGCTGGGAGTCAATGTTGCTGCCGTGTATCCGTCGGAGCCCTCGACGCGGCCAGTCGTGAAGTAGGCCAACGTGGCCGGGCGGGTGTCGACTTCTGCCTCCGCCTCGCGCAGCGTGACGAGCGTCCCGGCTGCCGTCGTGGCACGCATCTCCGTCTTCACGGTGCCATAGAGCAACTCGTCGGCCCAGTTGGCGGTGCGGCTGGACATCAGATTGTTGGTGGCAAGAACGTCCTCGTCGAACAACACTCGCCCCGTCGCGTCATCCGTCAACTCGATGGAGTTCGCGAATTGGACCAGCTGGCGATCTTCAACATTGAAGGTGCGAACATCGGCGGCCCAGCCATCGCCGAGGTCAACGACGACCGTAGTCATCGAGCGCTCATCGCGCGGTGTGATGAGACTTCGCCCATTGACCTCTCGCCGCGACGAGTCCAGAAATGGACGGGTGACGTTGCGCTGGCGGTGTATCTGCAGTGAGAGCCAGGGGTTCGTTGGGTTGCCGCTCGCGAAGAGGGCGTAGCGAGCGTCGGCAGGGAGCGGCGTGACGATGTCTGCTGAATACGGGCGCAGACCGGGCCCGTCGATGACATAGTGGCCGACGGACGCGGCGGGCAAGTCCGCGTCGGTGTCGTCGTCAACGGCCGCCACTGTCGCCACCGCAATCAGGGCAACTGCGACCAGCCCGCCTACGAGGAGCCGTCGTCGTCGGTCAACTGGCTGCTGGGCAGGTTGCGACGAAGTTGGCAATGGACTGTCGGCGGGGGCGTCGTCCCACCAAGTCGGGTCGTCAGGCGTGACGACTTCGATGTGCTCCAGTGCCTGCCGTCGATCGCGCGGGGCAATCCGGCGGGGGCGGTCCACCATCGAACCAGCTGTCAGTCGTTGTCGAGCTTGTCGAGGACATGGTGGGCAGCATCGGCGAGCTTGCCCTTCACTCCGCCATCTTTGGCGATCTCCTCGAGGCGAGCATCAACGAGACCGAGTTCCTGGCGTGCGCCCTCCAGTGGCGAGATCTTGCCGTCGTCGTTGAGGTCGAAGCTGACGAGGTCTAGCTCCTCGTCCGTTTCAGGAGTATTTTCTGCGTCGTCGGTCGTTGCCTGAGGAGTTTCGTCGTTGGACATGTGGCCCAGTATGGCGCGCTCTGCAGCCTCGCCTCATGCGGTCGCAGGTTGCTGCTGCGTTGCACAAAGAATTCCGGCCCCGCCAGAGGCGATCGAGCGATTGGCAAGCACAGTGCTCTCACCGTTTACTTCGAGCCCGCCGCCCTCGTCGGTCAGCCCGCAAGAGAGACCACTAGTGGCCCATGAGGAACGGCGAGACCAGTCGAGTCCGCCGCGCCCTCCGGCCCCGGGCGTCCTCCACACGATCGGCGCTGCCCAACACGCTCACGATGGCCTTCGATGCGAGGTAGCGCAACGGTTCAGGCTCCCAGTTGCGTGAGCGATGGCCCACCCAGGGCAGGTCGGTGAGGGGCGTCGAGCGGTCAAGGATCAGGTCGGCAAGTGTGCGCCCGCCGACATTGGCGGCGACCACGCCATGCCCGCCGTACCCTCCGGACCAGGCAGTACCAGCAGCGCGATCGAAGGCAACCGACATGCACCAATCGCGCGGCACTGCCAACGACCCACCCCACTGGTGGGTGATCTCTGAATTGGTGGTCGCCGGGAAGTGTCGATGGAGCGAACTTTCCAGCCGCTCCCGCACGGCCTCGTTGCGCTCCTGCGCCTGGTCGATGGGCGAGCCCAGCCGATACGGCGCGCCGCGACCGCCGATCGCGATGCGACCGTCCTGAGTGCGCTGCGCGTAGAAGAACAGATGGTGGGCGTCGGCGATGGTGGTGCCGTGTTGCCACCCGATCGCCTCCCAGACGTCATCGGTCAACGGCTCGGTGGCAATCATCAGTGAATAGAGCGGCAGGAAGCGTCGGTGCCAGCCGGTCGACTGCACGCTGTACGACTCGGTCGCTCGCACCACCATCGGTGCAGTCACCGTGCCGCCGGGTGTCAGCAGCCGACCCGGCTCGATCTCCGCGGGCGACTGTTCGTAGATCGTCACGCCGCGTCGCTCGCAGGCGTCGGCTAACCCGCGCACCAGTCGTGCCGGGTCGACGCTGGCACAGTGCGGCGAGAAGGTTGCGGCGCGGGCACCTGGCGTGCGCACCCGCTGTTCCAGTTCTCCGGGTTCCAGCAGCCGAAAATCGTCCTCTGTGATGCCCCGCGAG
>JANOYI010000245.1:0-2474 GCA_031428795.1 Ilumatobacteraceae bacterium
TTCAGTTGGTTGGCACTGCGCGGAAAGTGCCGACAGTGTCATGTAGGTATCGGCATAGAACCGCTGGTTCTTGAGGTGTCAACGGGCCTTCTTTTCGCCCTCACAGCGTGGCAATTCGGTGCCACCTGGCGAACCGTTGCGTTCTGTGTCCTGATGGCCGGCTTGACCGTTCTGACATGGATCGACCTGCACACGAAACGGTTGCCGCGCGAGATCACGTACACGACTTTGGCCATCGGCGCACCGCTGCTCTGCGTGGCTGCGTTGGTGGAGGGCGAGCCGCGCCGCATCTGGACGATGCTGCTCGGTGCCGCAATCTCGCTTGCGACGATGGTGCTGATTCGTGCGCTCAGCCGTGGTGGAATGGGCGACGGTGATGTGCGGCTGTCGCCGCTGCTGGGGGCGTATCTGGGTTGGTTGAACCCGGGTCTTGCCCCAGTGGGCCTGTTCTTCGGGTTCATCCTCGGCGCGGTTGTCAGCGTCGCTCTGCTGGCGATGGGTCGCGTGGGTCGGCGCACGGCGGTGCCGTTTGGTCCGTTCCTTGCCGCGGGCACAGTGCTGGCCATCTTCGTTGGTCAGGGCTACATCGATTACCTGATGCGTCGCTGACCCGGCCAGCTCACGGGTCGCCCCAACTCCGGACAGGAAGAGCTAGACCTCTTGCTTCATGCTGTCGAGCACGCCGTACATGGCTTGCACCAACGCAACGGCAACGAAGCCCACGATCACGCCGACGAAGACGATCATCGCCGGTTCGAACATGGTGGTGAAGCGCTTGATACGCGTCTCGAGCTCGCGGTCGAAGTAGATGCTGGCCACTTCCAGCTGCTTGTCGAGCGTGCCCGTCTCCTCGCCGACCTTGAACATCTGCTTCGTCGCGCCGGGGAACAGGCCTGTGGCGGCGAGCGGCTTGAAGAATCCGCCGCCCTCCATCATCTCAACTTGCGCCTGCTCCAGCCGCTCCCTGAAGTACACGTTGCTCGTCGAGTTCGTCGTTGTCTTCATCGCTTCCGGAAGCGGCACACCGGCGCGAACCATTGCGCCCAGAATGCGGCAGAACCGCTCAAGAATCGCGTACTCGATGATGCCGCTGATGACTGGAATCTTCAACAGGAAGTGGTCTTTGAAGACCTTGCCCTTGTCCGTCTTGGCCATCCACATCACCCAGATACCGACCAGCAGCATGAAAGTGCCTGGGATGTACCACATCACCGTGAACAGGTCGGCGACGAACAACAGCGCCCGCGTCGCGAACGGCAGCTCGGCGTCGAGTTCGGCAAACAACGGTTTGAATTGCGGCAGCACATAGCCAGCCAGCACGGCAACGGTGAAGATCGCCAACACCATGACCACGCCCGGGTATGACAACGCCGAGACGACTTTCGACCGTGTGTCCAACTCGCGCTCGAGGTAGACGGCAAGGTTCTCCAGCGTGTCGTCGAGCTTGCCGGTGAGCTCGGCCGAGCTGAGGATGCCGGTGTAGTACGCGGGGAACGCCTCGGGGTGCTTGTCGGCGGCACCCGACAAGGTGCTGCCGTTGCGCAGGTCTTCCACCATCTCGGTGATGGTGCGTTGGAGGGCGACGTCGGTGGTTTCGTCGCCGATGACTTCCATTGCGTCAGTGATGGGGATACCGGCCTTGACGAAGACGGCCAGCTGACGCGTGAAGTGCATCAGCTCTTTCTTCTTCACCTTCACGGTGGTGAGCTCGAACTGCAGCGCGCCGCGCTTCTCCTCGATCTTCACCGGATACAGGTTTTGATCGAGCAGGAACGCGCGAGCAGCGCCGACGGTGTCGGCTTTGGTCAGACCTTCAACGGACGAGCCGCTGGCGTCGATGGCTGCGTATGCAAACTTGGGCATGCTGGCTCTCCTATGCGGCAAACAAGGTCTTGATGACCTCGGGGATGGTGGTGACGTCGTTCTCGACCAGCGCCATGGCTTCGCGCAGCATCGTGCGCATCCCCTGGGCGACGGCAAGGCGGCGCAGTTCTTCGGTGGTGGCCCAGCCGACAATCAGTCGGCGCAGTTCGGGGGTGATGCGCAGCAGTTCGTACACGCCGATGCGGTCACGGCAGCCGGTGCCGGCGCAGAAGTTGCAGCCGGCGCCGCGGTAGAACGTGGTCTTCTCGCTGCCGCCGCTGTTCTGGCGGAACACGGCCAGCTCGTCGGCCGGTGGGGTGTACGGCTCTTTGCAGGAGTCGCAGATGCGACGCAAGAGGCGCTGCCCGATGACACCGACCACCGAGGAGGCGATGAGGAAGGCCTCGATGCCCATGTCGAGGAAGCGGTGCAGGGCGGCAACGCTGTCCGTGCCGTGAAGTGACGACAGCACGAGGTGACCGGTGAGCGCGGACTGCACAGCAATGCGGGCCGTGTCCGCGTCACGAATCTCACCAACGAGGATGACGTCGGGGTCTTGCCGCAGGATGGCCTTGAGGCCGGTGGCGAACGTGAGGCCGGCCTGCTCGTTG
>JANOYI010000246.1:0-4178 GCA_031428795.1 Ilumatobacteraceae bacterium
ACCGACTCCAAGATCACGCTGCCGAAACTGGCCAAGCTGATCGGCCCCAACACCACCCGCAACATCACCTCACTCGAGCGCCTCGCGCTGCTGGTGCGTTGAAGCCAGGCTGCACGTCATCTAGTCACTCAGACGTGCCACCTAACCAGGTAGCCGCTCAGTCGGCGACCATGTCGGCCGCTCAGTCGGCAACCCTGTCGGCGACCCTGTCGGCCGCTCAGTCGGCAACCCTGTCGGCCCCTCCGTCGGCGACCTGTCGGCCGCTCAGTCGGCGACCATTTCGGCCGCTCAGTCGGCGACCGGTCGGCCGCTCAGCTCAGGGAGCGTTGAGGGCGACGCGGTCGTCGGCAATTTGTGCAGCCATCGTTGCCAGCACTTCGCCGCGCAATGCGGCCACGGTGCCGGCGTATGCGCGACCATTGAGTGCCGCCAACTCGTGGGCGGCTGCGACGGCAGCGGTCAACACGTCAGCCTCGGCCACTACGGAATCGAGAAAGCCTGCGTCCACGGCGCCGACGCCAGCGGTGACCTGCGCTGTGGCGACGGCGAGCTGGATATGGCGACGACTGAGCCGGTCCTGCGCAATGGTGAGCGCCCAGTTGGGAAGCACCATTCCGATCGCCACCTCATTGAGCCCGATCTTGCAGTCAACGTCGGCGCCGATTCGCACGTCGCAGCCGAGCAAGATGAGCGCGCCTGCAGCAAGCGCATGGCCTGTGCTGGCGGCGACCACGGGCACCGACGAGCCGTACAGCCGGCGAACCAGCTCACCGCCATCGCTGACCAGCGAGACCACCGCACCGATGTCGCCGCCGCGCATCACCGAGAGATCGAAGCCGGCGCAGAAACGACCGGGGCGCCCGTGCAGCACAATGGCGCCAATGGTGTCGTCGCTCTCCGCTTGGTCGATTGCAGCCGAGATCGCCGTGATGACGCCCGCCGACAGTGCATTCGCCTTGCCGTCATCGAGATGCACCACCAGCACATCGCCATCGCGCTCCACGGTCACGCCGTTGTTGTCGCTGGTTTGGCTCGGGTCGCTCATCTCACTCATCTCACTCATCTCACTCATCTCACGACCTTAGGCGGCGCTCATGGCACGGCGAGGAACGAGCCGAGCAGCTCGGCGGTGCGTTCGTGCGACTTGCCCAACTGGTCGCGCACGGCCTGGCTGACGTTCAAATCGTCAGCTTCACTCGTCAACCGAACGACCCAACCGTGGTCGCGGTCGCACCACGTGGGATAGACGACTGGTGGTTCGACGCTTATGGCGCCGGCCACGGTGCGCTGCACAGCGATACTCACGATGGCCCCGTCTTGAGTGGCGGGCGGCCACTCGTCGCTGGTCGGATGATTGGACAGATGGTTGCCGAGGCCCCATACCACCCACACTCCGTTGACCTGTTCGATCGGCTGCAGCAGATGCGCATGATGACCAACGATGATGTCGATCGCTCCACTTGACGTGACGGCCTCCGCGATGCGGCGCTGGTCGGCAGTTGCCTGCGCGGCTCTCGTCGATCCCCAGTGCAGGCTGAGCACCACCACTTCGGCACCCAGCGCTCGCTCAGCCTGAGCGTCGCTCACGATTCGAGCCGGGTCGATCAGGTTCGCGCGCCACTCCTCGCCCGCTGGCGTCCGGTCGCCGTCGAAGCCGTAGGAATACGCAAGGTGAGCGACGCGAACGCCGTTGATGACAAGGATCGGTGGCAGCACCTCGGCCGCGCTGGAGGCCATACCCGATTGGCCGACCCCAGCGGCAGCCAGCGCATCGATCGTCGCCTGCACTCCAAACACGCCGCCGCTCAGCGAATGGTTCGAGGCCGTGCTGCACCGGTCGTAACCGGCCGACGCCAACGCCGCCCCAATCGTTGCAGCCACGGCTAAACGCTCGGGCTCGACGATGACCTCACCGTGGGGGCCGACCGGCGACTCGAGGTGGCAGATCGCCAGATCGAAGCTGCTGATGAGCGACGCCACGTTCGCGAACATCGGCATGTAGTTGTAGGTGCCGTCGGCCTGCATTGCGCCGCGGTTGACTGCCCGGTGAGCCAGCACGTCGCCGGTAAACGCCATCGTCACCCGCCCTGAAGGGGCCGGAACTGCCGACGACGTGCTGGGCTCCACAACACCGACGACGGGTGGTGGCAGGGTGGACGAAGTGGAGGCGGGACGGGGCAATGGCGAACTGACGTGCGGCGCAGTCGCATCGGTGCTCGGTAGCTCGGACCCGAGCGACCTCTCCCCGCTGCAGGACACCCCGACCATCCCCGCGGCAGCAATCGCAACCGCTGCGACCAACCGGTGCGTCCTCCCCCACATCGGCACGACTCTAGGTCCACGCAGCGACGCGACTGTCGGACGGCGGTCCCGCAAGTAGTCCACAAGAGGGCGACGAGCAGGCCACGAGAGGTCGACGAGCAGCCCACGAGCCGCCCACGAGAGGTCGACGAGCCGCCACGAGAGGCCACGAGCAATCCCGAATGTCGACGACGCTCGAAAATTGGTCAGTAGCGACGCACACACGCGCAGTTTTCGAACGTCATCGACACGAAGAGGAGCTTCCGCCTCAGGCGGCATTCGCCGATGGCGGGCCGGTGTGCATTTGGGTGCCGTCGGGGCGGGTGATGATTGCCCACCACCCGTCGACCTTCAGCGTCCAGCCGCCTTCATGGAGGTCGTGGTGGTGACGTGAACACGTTGGGCGCATGTTGATGAGGTCCGTTGGCCCCATGTGTTCCCACCACCACAGGTGATGGATGGTGCAGTTGTCGAACGGCACGTCACACCCAGGAATCCAGCAGCCCGCAAACATCGCCCTCAGCGCTCGTCGTTGGGCCCGGGTGGCCAACCTCGCGGAGCGACCGACATCGAGCACCTCACCGTCACTACCAAGCACCACCGGAACGATCTCGCCGTCGCACCCCATCCGCCGCACTGTCTCCACGGGCACGTCGACATCGTCGGAGACACGCACGGTCGAGTCCGTACGCAACCCGTTGACCAGAGTCTCGTAATCAATGACCACCACAACCTCAGGCCGCCCCGTCGCAGCGCCCTCGCCGCGAATCAGCGCCATCAATGCCAGCGCCTGCAGGTGCTCCTGACGGTCTTGCGGATCAGTCGGACACGTGTCGGGTTGGCGATCATGAAACAGCGATTCCACCGTGTTCCGCAGCGCGCCCATCAGCGCTGCGCCGTTCTCCGGATCAAACGCGAACCGGCCCATCATCATCCCGGTTGCTTCGTCCTTCCAGATCTTCAGGCGAGCGTCGCTGCGTTGCTGCTCGAAACGCTCGACACCGTCGTCGGCTTGCACATCACGTAGTTCTTTCTCCGCGAACCGCTGAAACTCGCCAACGCTCATCGAGCTGGCAGCACGTCCCCACTGCTTGGACCGCAACGCCAACTTCGCACGCTGCTCAGGCTTCGCGCGACGCAACACATTCGCCGCTGCGTCAACGTGGCGGGTGTTGACCTTGCCATCGGACAGCGCCTCAGCCAACGGTGGCATCAAACCAGCCGCATGCGCCCGCTGCACCACCCGATCACCCTCAAAGCGTGACGTCTTCGCCGCATCCGCAACATCACTCGCTGGTGAACGTGAACCGTCGGCGGCCAAGGCCGCTACCGCAGCCAACCGTTGTGCCTCCACCCAGCTCCCCAGGCGGTGGCAGTCCTTCACCACCCGTAACAGACCCGCGCGCTCCGATGGCGTTGACCCGATCGAGTCGACCAGCAGATGCGCAGCAGTTGCGTCCATATCGGCAACCTACTACGACGAACTAGCGTTCGCAACCCAACCTTACTATTTTCGGACTTGTGCTGGAACACAGCATGTCAGAAGGGTCGGACAGAGTTGCGAAGGCAAAAGTGAAGGGGGCTCCGACCATCTCCCCGAGCTAACTCAGTTCGTCGTCGAGCGCTTCCTAGGTTCATACCGCTCGTAGCGCGTCATGGTAAACATGTGTGCGTGATCATCGTCTCTGGGAGTCTTGACGTCGACCCTGCGGAGCGCGCTGCGTATCTCGAGTCGTGCGTCGAAGTGATCGTCGCAGCCCGGGAAGCACCCGGCTGCGTCAATTTTCACCTCTCCGCGGACGCAATCGACCCAGGTCGCGTCAACGTCTTCGAACAGTGGGAATCCGTCAGCGCGGTGGAAGTCTTCCGCGGTTCGG
>JANOYI010000247.1:0-1894 GCA_031428795.1 Ilumatobacteraceae bacterium
GACTTGCTGGCTGGTGAGTGCTTCCCACACGCGTTCGGCGGTCATCGGTAGCTGTCGAATCGGAGTGCCCACGATCTGCGCAATGGCATTGGAGATGGCGGCAGCGGTGGCAACGTTGGGCGCTTCGGCAAGACCCTTCGCCCCACGCGGGCCGGCATCGGGAGTGTTGATCTGGATGAAGTGGACGTCGATCGGGGGAGCGTCGGCGCAGGTCTGCAGCTTGTACTCCAGCAGCGCTGCGTTGCGTTGACGGCCGTCTGCGTCGTAGGTGGTGCCCTCGGTGAGGGCCTGGCCAATGCCCATCAGCACGGCGCCTTCCACCTGGCCAGTGGCACCGACCGGGTTGATGATGGTGCCGCTGTCGTGCGCCGCACTGACGTGGAGGACTCGGGCCACGCCCGTGTCGCGGTCCAGCTTGACGCGCACCGCGTGGCAGCTGAACTGTGGGGCAACCCAGGCAGCCATACCAAGGTCGCCGACGCACACCGCGCCGACAAGTGATGGCGCACCCGGCGGTGTGCCGGAGCCGTGCCCGATCAGCAGTTCACCGCCGGCGGCGATGCCGGCCAGCTCGGCAATCGGCACCCCTCGGTCAGGACTTCCAGCCACGCTGGCCACGCCATCGGCAAGGACGATGTCGGCCGGGCTGGCCTCCAGATGTTCCGCAGCAAGGTTGCGCAGCTGCTCGGCGATCTGTCCGGCAGCGGCAACGACGGCGCGGCCGTTGTTGAACAGTGTCTGCGAGCCGGTGGCGCCCATGTCATAGGGCGCAACGCTGGTGTCCTGGTACACGAGCTCGAAGTTCTCGGCGTCCATGCCCAGCTCGTCGGCAACCAGCTGGCGCAGTGTCATGACAGCGCCGGTGCCGCATTCCTGCGCGCCTGTGATGATCTGACCGCTGCCGTCACCGTCGATCTTGACGTATGCACCGGAAGGCACCGAGAAGCTTGGCCACCAACCGATGGCAACGCCGATTGCCTCGTCATCAGGAAGGTCCCGGCCGTAGCCTGCGCCCGCAGCAGCCGCGTCGATGCATTGCTGGATTCCGATCTCGCCATAGGTCTGACCGCTGGGGCCCTCCACGCCCGTATCGACCGCGTTCAGTTTGCGAAACGCGACTGGGTCGAGGCCTACGGCCCGGGCAACTTCGTCGGTGTGCGACTCGAGGGCCCAACAGGTCTGGGGTGCGGTTGGGGCACGAACAGAACCAGATGGCTGATGGTTGGTGTAGACGAGGTGCGCCTCAACAAGTGCGTTGGGAATGCGGTACGGGCCGAGGGCATGCATGGCGGCGAGCTGGCTGAAGAAGCCGGCATCTGCCGTGTAGGCACCGTTGTCGAGAGCGAGCCATGCCCGGCGAGCGACGATGGTGCCGTCGGCCTTCACGCCGGTCTCGAAGTCGTACACGATGCCTTCACGTCGACGGTCGGGCGCAAGGAATTCCTCGCGTCGGCTGAACACCAGACGGACCGGACGCTTGGCCGCACGGGCAAGCGCGGCGATGTGGGCCTCGTAGTGAAACCCGCATTTGCCGCCGAAGCCGCCACCGAGGTGAGGCACGATGATGCGAACGCGGTTGTTTGGGATCTCCAGCGTTTCGCAGACACCGGCGCGAGCATCGAACGGCACCTGCGTGCTGGTCCAGATGGTGACCTTGTTGCCCTCCCACTGGGCCACCACCGCACGCGGCTCGATGGGCGCAGCGTGGCAACCATCGGCGACATAGCGACTGCGCACGATGTGGTCGGCGGCAGCCATACCTGCTTCGACGTCGCCCTTGGCGATGGATGCGAACGAGGCATCATTGCGGTCACGGATCATGCTGCTGCCGTAGTCCGCCCAGCCGGGATGGACCAGCGGCGAGTCGGGGGAGAGCGCCGCTTCTATGTCGTTG
>JANOYI010000248.1:0-2969 GCA_031428795.1 Ilumatobacteraceae bacterium
GACATCACAACACCTCCAAGGGGCCGACGGCTGCTTCGACCGCGGCAAGAACGCTGCCATCGGCCAGCAGCAGTTCAGCGGTTCTGAGATCGGGAGACAGCCAGCGGTCTGGGCCAGGGCCAGCGACCTGGTCGCGGAGGACTTGCAGCGCTGCGCCGGTGCCGGCGGCGGGTTTCAGTGGGTCGCGCAAGTCGATCGCCGCGGCCGCGCAGACCAACTCAACCGCGATGACTCGGCGCAGGTTGGCGACGGACCGACGCAGCTTCCGGGCCGCTGCCCAACCGTTCGACACGTGATCTTCCTGCATCGCGCTGGTCGGCATGCTCTGTGTGCTGGCCGGCACCGCGAGCCGCTGGTTCTCGAGGGCCATCGAGACTTGCGTGTAATGCGCAATCATCATGCCGCTGTTGACGCCTGCATCAGGGGAGAGGAACGGCGGCAGGCCGTGCGAGCGAGCGACGTCCAGCATTCTGTCGGTGCGACGCTCGGCGATGGCCGACAGCTCGCTTGATGCGATCGCGAGGAAGTCGCAGACGAAGGCGACAGGAGCCCCGTGGAAGTTTCCGCAGCTCTCCACCCGCCCGTCGGGCAGGATCATCGGGTTGTCGATTGCCGATTGCAACTCACGCTCGGCGATGGTGCGGGCGTGCGTCATCGTGTCGAGCGCCGCGCCGTGCACCTGTGGCGTGCAGCGCAGTGAGTACGCATCCTGCACTCGCGAATCACCCTCACGGTGACTGGCGACGATCGGTGAGCCGGCCAGGATGCGAGTGATGTTGCGAGCGCTCACCGCCTGGCCGACTTGCGGGCGTAGCGCCTGCAGTTCCGCGGAGAATGCACGGTCTGTGCCGAGCAGACCCTCGACGGTCATTGCTGCGGTGAGGTCGGCCAGCCGGACCAGTTCGCTCAGATCGTGCAGCGCGAGGCAGAGCATGCCCAGGATGCCGTCGGTGCCGTTGATCAGCGCAAGGCCTTCTTTGGCCCGCAGTTGAATGGGCGTCAGTCCGGCTCGCTCGAGCGCCCCGGCGGTCGGCTCGGGGTCGCCGCCGGCCCAGACTTCGCCCTCGCCGATGACAGCGAGTGCGCAGTGGCTGAGCGGGGCGAGGTCACCGCTGGCGCCCAGGGACCCGTGCTCACGAACGACCGGAGTGATACCTGCATTGAGCATCGCGAGTTGGAGATCGACAATCTCAGGACGGGCGCCAGAGAAGGCCATCGCCAAGCTGCGGGCCCGCAGGAACAGCATTGCACGCACGACTTCCAGCTCGACCGTGTCGCCCATCCCTGCGGCGTGCGACCGGACGAGGGCGACTTGCAGCTCCGCGGTGCGCTCCGCAGGGATGACCGTGCTCGCCAACGACCCGAAACCAGTCGTGACGCCGTAGACGGGCGAGCCGCTGTTGACAAACCCGTCGATGAGCGCCGCCGAACGGCTCATTGCCGTATAGGCCTCAGGCGACAACCGCGCCCGTGCGCCGGCACGGGCGACACCGACGACATCGGCCAGGCCAACCCCGTGGCTTCCCAGGAGGACTTCAGCGGGTGAGTTCATCGAGCGCAACAGCCTTTCATTGTGTGCAAGAGCATGTCATACTGCGCAACATGCCGCAAGCCTCCTCCGCCTCGCAACCCCGGGCCACAGATCGTGGGCTGGCGTTGCTGCGAGTAGTAGCCGATCATGCCACCAACGACACCGGCGGCGCGTCCAACCAGGGCATTGCGTTGGCCGACGCTGCGCGAGCGGTCGACTTGTCGCCGAGTACGGCGCTGCGCCAGCTTCGCTCGCTGGAGATGGCCGGCTTCGCAAGCCGCAACGACGACGGCCGCTACCTGCCCGGGCCTGAGTTGCTGCGCATCGCCCGCAGCCTTGCCGCCACCGCCACACTCCCCCGCCTCGCCGATGCTGCATTGCTCACGCTGGCGACGACCACCGGCGAGTCGGCGTACTTAGCCGAGGCCGCCGACAGCCGCCACGCCGTCTACGTGGCGAGCCATCCAGGCTCCCACGCAGTCCGCCACGTCAGCTGGCTCGGCCATCGCGTCTCCCGCCGAGCCTCAGCAGTCGGCGCCGCGCTCGCTCAGAAAGTCGACGCCGACGGAGTTGCAGTGCGACTAGACGCCGTAGAGTCAGGCATCACCGCAGTGTCCGCTCCAGTCCGCGATGGAAGCGGCAAAGTGGTCGCCGCCGTCAGCCTCGTTGGCCCCTCCTTCCGCCTCACCGGCAAGTCACTCGCAGCAGCAAGGTCTGCAGTAGCCAAGTGTGCGAGGTCAATCGAAGGCGCCCTCGGCAGTCCGTAGCTGCGTCGAGTGAGGAACGGCCTCTTGCGGTCAAGCACAGGCTTCTCGCGGTCTGGCGACAGATTCGGCGATCGACTCTGTTCGAACCATGCTCTTGAAGGGGATGGTGGTCGGCGCTGCGGTCGGGGCGTGGCTCGGTGTTGCGGGCCGCATTGTTCCTTCAGTTCTCGTCTTTCAGATTTGGATGATCGCCTGCGCTTTCGGCCACTCTCAGTGCATCTTTCGTGGCGATTCTTCGGGCCCTCGTATCGCTGAGAGCTATATGAAACATGGGGTTTGTAGTTGAAATCGTATACGAACACATGTACTCTAGTGATATGACATTGCTCGACGATCACGCAGACCAAATCCTGCGCAGCATCGACGAGTTCGCCTATGCCGTCGCCGAACACGAACGACAGGCAGCCCTGTTAGACCTCACCGCTGCCCATCTCGAGGGCACAGGTGCGTACGGGCTCGATGGCACAGTCTCAATGACCGCCTGGGTGCGCAACCATCTGCGGATGACCCCCCACCGCGCAGCACCCATGCGGCGCAACGGACGGTTCCTCAACAAGTCCACCGTCTTCGCAGAAGCCGCCGTGTCAGGTGAGCTGTCCGCATCGCAGATCGAGATCGCCGCCCGCACCGGAAAGACCAAATACACAGCAATCCTGCGCGAAACCCAAGCG
>JANOYI010000249.1:0-5804 GCA_031428795.1 Ilumatobacteraceae bacterium
CTTGTCGTCGGTGCCGAACCACTGGATGGCCCGCTCCTTCACCCAGGGCGGTACTCGGTCGATGACCTCGCTGCCTACGGCGTCGATCGGAGAGACAACCTCGGTGATGGCGGCGACGAGGGTTCCGACCATCACGGCGAGTCCGCCGGCGGCGATGCCCGCGACCGCAGCAGAAGTGCGGGGGATGGGTATGTTCATGGCTGAGTCGACGTCCACTGTGTGAGGTTCGGCGCCGGTGACTGTCTGGATGGAGTGGCTGTCGGGCCGTGTCTCTAGCGGCTGATGATCGGCATGTAGTCGCGGCTGCCTTCGCCCGTGTACCACTGGCGCGGGCGGCTGATCTTTTGCTCCTTGTCACCCAACAGTTCCTGCCAGTGTGCAAGCCAGCCAACGGTGCGCGGGATGGCGAACAGCACGGTGAACATGGCGACCGGGAAGCCGAGCGCCTGGTAGATGAGGCCGGAGTAGAAATCGACGTTTGGATACAGCTTGCGCTCGACGAAGTACGGGTCGCTGAGTGCGGTTTCTTCCAGCTTCAGCGCAATATCGAGTAGCGGGTTCTTGCCGGTGACCTCGAACACGTCGTACGCCGTCTTCTTGATGATGGTGGCGCGCGGGTCGAAGTTCTTGTACACGCGGTGGCCGAAGCCCATCAGGCGGGTGCCGTTGCCGCTCTTCACGTCTTCGATGAAGGCAGGCACGTTCTCGATGCTGCCGATCTCGGTGAGCATGCGCACGACGGCTTCGTTGGCGCCTCCATGCAGCGGGCCGTAGAGGGCCGAGGCGGCGGCAGAGGCCGACGAGTACGGGTCGGCGTTACTGGACCCGACAACGCGCATTGCGGTGGTGCCGCAGTTCTGCTCGTGGTCGGCGTGGAGGATGAACAGCACGTCCATCGCCCGCTCGAGTCGCGGGTCGATCTCGTAGTCGCCGATGCGCCACATCATGTTGAGGAAGTTGCCGGGGAACGACAGCGAGTTGTTGGGGTACACGAACGGCAGGCCGACCGAGAAGCGATAACACATGGCCGCCAGCGTGGGCATCTTGGCGATCAGCCGCAGGATCTGCTTGTCGCGGCTGTCCTTGTCGTGGATTTCTTTGGCGTCGTTATAGAACGTTCCCAGCGCACCCATCGCGCTGACGAGCATGCCCATCGGGTGTGCGTCGTAGTGGAAGCCGTCGACGAAACGCTTGCGCATGTTCTCGTGGATGAACGTGTGATGGATGACGTCGTCGTTCCACTTCGCCAGCTGCGCAGAGTTGGGGAGCTCGCCGTTCAGCAGCAGGTACGCCACTTCGAGGTAGGTGCTCTTCTCTGCCAACTGCTCGATGGGGTAACCGCGGTAGCGCAGGATGCCTTCCTCACCATCGAGAAAGGTGATCGCACTTTTGCACGCCGCGGTCTGCATGTAGGCCGGGTCGTAGATGAAAAGCGACGGATCCAGTTCACGAACTGCGGTGGCAGGGAACACGCCGCCGTCGATGGGGACAGTGACCGTCTTCCCTGTGCGATTGTCGGTGATGGTGATGGTGTCGGGCATGTTGTTCCCCTCAGTGACACGGAGTCGTTGGTGAGGGCTTTTGTCCCCCGACGGTTGAGACTAGCGGCGAGGGGTCGGCCGTGTCCCAACCGACCGAGAGATCCGTATCGCCGGCGTGGGCGGCGATGAACTAGAGCGGAGTGTTGTCGTGCGGGCGGGACTGCAGACGCTCGCGCTTGTCGATCAGCATCAGCAGCGCTTCGCCGATGATCTGGCGCGTCTCGGCGGGATCGATGACTGCGTCGACGTAGCCGCGCTCGGCTGCGATGTACGGGTTCAGTAGCCGTTGCGAATAGTCGGTCTCGAACGCAGCACGTTCCTCGGGCGTCGCCCGCCGCTGCAAGATGGCAGCGGCTTGACCGGCACCCATCACGGCCAGTTCAGCCCATGGCCACGCAAGGCACAGGTCGTTGCCCATCTCCTTGCTGTCCATCACGATGTAGGCGCCGCCGTAGCTCTTCCGAAGGATCACACAGATGCGCGGCACGGTGGCTCGACCGTACGCGAAGACCAGCTGTGCGCCGTGGCGGATCATTCCGCGCCACTCGAGGTCCTTACCCGGGTAGAAGCCGGGCGTGTCAACCAACGTGATGATCGGCAGGTTGAACGCGTCGCACGTTGCCACGAACCGGGCGGCTTTTTGTGAGGCCGGAATATCCAGGGTGCCCGCGAGTGCGAGTGGTTGGTTGGCGACGACGCCGACCGGCATGCCGCCGATGGTGGTGAGCGCCGTCACGACGTTGGCCGCCCAACGCGGGCGGAGCTCAAGCAATTCGCCATCGTCGGCGAGCGCACGAATGACCGCGCGCACGTCGTAGCTGCCGGTGGAGGTGGCCGGAATCAGCGCACCAGCCTCCGGTGTCTGGCGGGCGATCTCGTCGTCCGTCGGCCAGAGCGGCGCCTCTTCGTCGTTGTGTGACGGGAAATAGGCCAGCACTTGCGCCGCGAGTTCGATTGCCTGGTCCAGGTCGGAGGCAACCAGGGTTGCGGCACCGCTGTAGCGGCTGTGGCTCGCCGCCCCGCCCAGCTCGTCGTTGTCGATCACCACACCTGTGAAGTCGGCAACCATGGTGGGCCCGCTGACGAATGCGTATGCCGCCTCGGTCATCACGACGTGGTCGGCAATGCCCAACAGCAGCGCAGGACCGGACACGGCAGGACCGTCGACGATGAGAATGGTGGGCACGACGCCCGAGCAGTCGGTGAGTGCTCGAGCAGCCTTGCCCCAGCCGTGGAGTGCGCTGAAACCCTCGACGATGTCGGCGCCGCTCGATCGCAGCACGCCGACCAGCGGCAGCTTCTTTGTGCGAGCGGTGTGGGCGGCGTGCTCCAGCATCGACGACGACTCGCTGGACAATGCGCCCTTGCGATCCGTTGCGTCGACTTCGGCCCATACGACGCTGCGACCATCGAAGTCGCGAACTTCGACGCGAACGGAGCCGGGCACCTTGCTGCGGAGCGCGACGGGAGACATTGCGAAGAGACTAGACCGAGCGGCCGAGCGGGAAAGCGTCCACCCCGACATACAGGCCCGGCTGCTTGGCGCCCTGGCTGGCAATCACTTCGCGCAGCACGGCTTGGAGCGCACGCGTGGGTGGCCCGGGGCTGGGGCGACGGCGCTGCACCCAGCCAACGACGCGGCGCGGAAGCTCGGGCACGACGATGCGCTTGAAGTCGCCTTTCAACCACCGCGGCACGGCGGTGGCCGGAACGATTGCGGCGCCGAAGCCCTCGAAAGCCAGCGACGTGAGCAGGCGCACGCCATCGATCTCTACTTGAGCTTCTAGCTCGACCCCCACGCCGGCTGCCGCGCGATCGATGGCTCGGCGAAGGGCGGCGCCGACCGGCGGCAGCATCAGCGGCTCGGTTGCAAGCTCGGCCAACGGAATCGAGTCGCGATCGGCCAGATGGTGGCGAGTGTGAACAAGAAGCACGAGGTCTTCAGCAAAAAGCGGCTCGACGGTGACTTCCAAGTCGTCGACGGGGAGGTGCACGATGATGGCGTCGAGTTGCTGGGCAAGCAGGCGGGGGAGCAGATTGGTGGTGTTGCCCTCGTGTACCGTCACGTGTACGCCGGGGTGCTGCTTTTCGAGTTGCGTGAGCAGCTGGGGAAGGAGCCAGCGAGCGGTGGTACCAATAACCCCGAGGCGAGTGTCGCCGCGAACCTCGTCGCCCCGGCTGGCCATCTCCGCCGAGATGTCGTCGAGTTCGTGCATCACCCGGCGCGCCTTCTCCACCACGAGCAAGCCCTCATCGGTGAGACCGCCGCGCTGGCGGTCGACAAGGATCACGCCGAGTTCGCGCTCGAGCCGTGCAATGTGCCCGCTGACGTTGGACTGCACGGTGTACAGCGCCCTGGCGGCGGCAGAGAACGTGCCGTGATCGGCGATGGCAACCAGTGTGGTGAGCTGGCGAAGGTCCATCACTAAAAACGATACCGAGTATCTACTAAATGCGCTTGAAAGATCACCCGTTCACGTGATAACTTTCACATGTTGTTCGAAGCGGGTTGTCCCCCAATGACTCGCTCGACACGAACCCAACAATGTGGTTCCCCCAATCACAGGGTTCAAAAATGGTTGAGAGGTCCCGCTTCCCCCAAGCGGGACCTTTCCCGTTTTCGGTTTCCGTGACGGCGGGTTGTTCCGCATGGTTTGGTGATTGAGGTGGTGCCGTACAGTGGCGCCATGACCAGTGATGCCACGACCAGAGGCGCAGCCTTCTTCGACCTCGACCGAACGTTGCTGTCGGGCGCCTCCGGCGAGGTCTTTTCGCATGCGATGCGCGAGGCTGGCCTGGTCAGTCGCAGCATCCCTGGCGAGAACTTGCTCTACAAGCTGTTCAACACCATTGGCGAGACGCTCCCCTCGATGGCGTTGGCCCGCCAAGCCGTCACCTTTGCAAAGGGTCGCCAGCGGTCAGTGGTTCAGCAGGCGGCCAATGGTGCCGCGGACGCGTTGGCAGCACTGGTGCAGCCGCTTGCGGCGCCGTTGTTCGCCGAGCACCGCGCCGCCGGCCGGCCAGTTGTGATGGCCACCACAAGTCCGTACGACTTGGTCAAGCCGCTGGCCGATCTGTTGGGTCTCGACGACGTGGTCGCTACTCGGTACGGCGTCAATGCGGATGGTACCTACGACGGAACGCTCGACGGGCCGTTCGTGTGGAGCGCCGGAAAGTTGGCCGCTGTCCGCGAGTGGGCTGTCCAGCACGGCATCGACCTCGCGGAAAGCTTCGCCTACAGCGACAGCGTGTACGACACACCTTTGCTGGCCGCCGTCGGCCATCCGTTCGTGGTCAACCCCGATCCACGGATGAAGCTGATGGCCGCGGCCCGCCGCTGGCCCACACTCGATCTCTCCGCTGCGGCAGACCTCGTCAAGGACGTGACGTCGATGGCCAAGATTCCAGTCGTCAATATGGAGATCCAGCGGCTGGCACTCAGCTTCACGCATCCGCTGTTCTTCCCGTACGCCAAGTTTCGCATCAGCGGAACCGACAACATTCCCGCTGAGGGCGCAGCCATCATCGTCGGTAACCACCGCAGCTACTTCGACGCGGCGGCGCTGGCCGTCACCATCGCCCGCACGGACCGGACCGTCCGCTTCCTCGGCAAGAAGGAAGTGTTCGACGCCCCGGTCGTCGGCCAGATCGCGTCGGCGATGGGCGGCATCAGGGTCGACCGGGGGACCGGCAGCGAAGGGCCGCTGGAGGCCGCTGCGGAGGCGCTTGCCAACGGTGACTTAGTGGCGATGATGCCCCAGGGAACCATCCCGCGCGGCAAGGCGTTCTATGACCCGAACCTGAAGGGTCGGTGGGGTGCCGCTCGCCTGGCGGCGATGTCGCGGGTGCCCGTCATCCCCGTGGGGATGTGGGGCACCGAGAAGGTGTGGCCGCGGTCGGCAAGGGTGCCCAATATTCTCAATGTGGTCAGCCCGCCCACCATCACCATCGCAGTCGGAGCGCCCGTCAAGCTGAGCTACCGCAGCGTGGATGCTGACACGAAGAAGATCATGAAGGCCCTCATGGACCTGCTGCCGCCGGAGAGCCGCGAACGGCGCGAGCCCACGGCTGAGGAGATCGCCGTGGCTCTGCCGGCGGGGTACAAGGGCGACCAACGCAAGGAGACGGTGCGCCGTCCAGGCACTGATTAGTTGATGCCGCCCGTTGCGGCAGCATCACCACTCTGCGTCCGATCGTCAACGACTAAACCCTCAAGTAGAGGGTTAGAGTTCATGTAGTGCCTGCTCAGAAGGGTTCTACGGA
>JANOYI010000250.1:0-4249 GCA_031428795.1 Ilumatobacteraceae bacterium
CGATCTTCTCGATCGATGTCCCCATCGCCGATGACCCGCTGCCACGCTTCCTCGACGACGCCCGAGCCGCCCGATTCGCCGCCGAAGCCGCCGTTGCACCGCCGTTGGATCGGCTCGTCATCGAGGTGTTGTCACGCACAGGGATGCGCGTCGGTGAGCTCTGCGGTCTCGCCGATGACGCTGTGACGGTGATGGATGGGGCACCCTGGTTGCGGGTCCCGGTCGGCAAACTGCACAACGATCGCAACATCCCCTTGCACCCGAACGCCGCCCGGCTGATCGCCGAGTGGACCGCCTTGCACCCGCCCGCCGGCGGCCTGCTGATCCACGTCGACGGGCGTCGACTCGACCGCCACCACGTCGGCCGGATCGTGCGTCGCGTTGCGCGCCAGGCCGGGCTCGGCAACGTCCACCCGCATCAGCTGCGCCACACATTGGCAACGCAAGCAATCAATCGTGGGATGCGTCTCGAGTCGATCGCGACGATGCTCGGGCACCGCAGTCTGCGCATGACCCTCACCTACGCGCGGATCGCGAACAAGACCGTCGCCGACGAATACGCGTCCGCGTCCGCGAAGATCGACGCCCTCTACACCGCCACCGATCCCGAGCAACGCCTTCAACAGCTCGCCGTCGAGCACCGCCGCATGCTCGCCAACGGATGGTGCAACCGGCCCATCGCGACCGACTGCGTCTACGAGACGATCTGCGAGGGCTGCGGCTACTACGAGACCACCATCGAGTTCAAACCGACCCTCAAAGCACAGGCCGATCACGCCGAACGCAACCGACAACCCGAACGCGCTGCCATCTACAACCACCTCGTCGACGGCCTCGAACGAGACACCGGCTGACCCGCCGATCACCGGAATAACCCGAACCGATCACCGGAATAACCCGACTCTCCCTTGACAGATCACCGGAATAACTGCCGCTCTGCTCGCTGGACAAAGCCGCTCGCTTCGGCCACCATGCTCGGGTGAAGGGATATCTCGGACTGGTCACCATCGGAGTCGTGATCGGGTCAGTATCAGGGTGTGACGGCGACCGGTCGTCAAGTGCGAGTGATTCGTCAACGTCAACTTCGTCGAGCGCTGCCCCGTTGGCATCGGCCGAGTTCTGCTCGCTGGCGACGGACGCTGCCAACGGAAATTTCGACTTCATGAATGAGGCCATGGTTCAAGCACTGACACAAGATCCGAGCTTGACTGATCGCCAACGACAACTGGTCACGGGTGCCGTCGCCGATGCTGTTCGACAGCTCAGCTCTGGCTACAGCTATTCCAACGACCTGCTGGTGGCAGCCGTCAACGATGTCTGCGGTCTACGTCTCACGCCGGTCACGATGCAGCAGTAGGACAGCGCCGAACTGTAGATATTCCGGTAATCGGTGAGGCTGCGGGATGCTTCTCGGGGAGGGGCGTTCGTGACTGATCGGGGATCGTTGGATGTTGTCGTCGTTGGGGGTTGCTGTTGGTCTGCCGGACCGGGATGAGGTGCTGGCTCGCTATGTCGAGTTCGTGGCGGCGAGGTGCCGTCCGAACACGGTGTTGGCGACGGTGTCGGATCTGAAGGTGTTCTTCTCGGTGATCGACAAGGACCCGGTGGCGGTCACGCCGGCGGACGTGTTCGAGTTCATCACCGCCCAGCGCCGTGGCGACGGGGATGGTCGGGTGGTGCGCCTCGCGGATGGTGGGTCGGGGATGGCAGCGCGAACGATCCGTCGCCGCCTGGCGGTGATGTCGGGGTTGTTCAACTGGATGGTGATGTGCGGCGACCGGGCGGCGAACCCGGTGCCGCGTGGGATGGCGACACGCCGCACTGGTGCGGGCGGCCAAGCGACAGGGGTGCCGTTGATCCGCACACCGCGGACGTTGCCGAAGGTGTTGGACCCGTCGGCGGTGATCGGCTTGTTGGGGGCGGTTCGCCGGTGGCGTGACCGGGCGATGCTCGAAGCGATGGTGCTCGGCGGGTTGCGGTGTTGTGAGGTGATCGGGCTCAGGTTGGAGGATCTGCAGCCGACGAATCGGCGGGTGTTCATCGCGGATGGCAAGGGCGGTCACCAGCGGTTGATCCCGATGTCTGCGCAGTTCTTCCAGAGCGTGTCGAACTACCTGTCGCTGGAGCGGCCGGCGGACTCGGTGAGCGACGCGTTGTTCGTGGTGCTCAAGACGAGCCGGCGTGGGGAGGCGTTGAGCATCAACGGGCTCGAGCAGATCGTCGCGTCAGCCAAGACCAGAGCGGGCCTGGAACGTGCGACGTGTCACCAGTTGCGCCACACCTGTCTGACCCGGCTGCGCGAGGCGGGGATGGCGTTGGAAGCGATCCAGGCGCAGGCCGGTCACCGCTCGATCGAGTCGACACGCGTCTATCTGCATCTCGCCGACAGTTGGCTCGCCGGCGAGTATCAACGCGCGAGTGATCTGATCGATGCGTCCGTCGGGATCCTGCGATGACCGCCGCTGCCGCCCTCGCCGACTTCGGCGATGTCAGCTCCGATGCCGGTCCGGCGCGTCATCACGATTGGGATGTCGTGGTTGCTCACGCACCCGTGTTCGCGGTCACTGCCTGGCGTTATCTGGATCAGCTGGCCGTGTCGATGCGACCCGCGACAGTCGACGTCGCGGACAACACCCTGCGATGCTTCGCCGGGTTCATCGTCGAACAGCATCCCGAGCTCGGTGGATTCGTCGATGTCCGCCGGGTGCATGTCGAAGGGTTCAAGTTGTTCTTCGTCGCGCACATCACCGCAGCCGGCAAGCCCCCGGCACGCAACACGATCCGGCAGCGGTTCGGGATGTTGCGATCGTTCTTCGATCGGATCATCGAGTGGGACTGGGAGGACGCACCGCAACGGATCCCGATCTTCTCCATCGATGTCCCCGTCGCCGATGACCCGCTCCCGAGGTTCCTCGACGACGTCCAAGCCGCCCGGCTCGCGAGCGCTGCCGCTGTCGCAGCGCCGTTCGATCGGCTCGTGATCGAGCTGCTGTCGAGGACCGGGATGCGCGCTGGTGAGCTCTGCACCCTCGAGCGTGACGCCGTCACCGAGCAACACGGCGGACCCTGGATCCGGATCCCGGTCGGCAAGCTCCATAACGACCGCAACATCCCTCTGCACCCCAACGCAGCACGACTGCTCGCCGACTGGGTCGTCGATCATCCGCCCGTCGACGGCAAGCTGCTCCACGACGGCCAGCACCTCGACCGCCACCGTGTCAGTCGCATTGTTGCCCGGGTTGCGACATCGGCCGGTCTCGGCCACGTCCACCCGCACCAGTTGCGCCACACGCTCGCGACCCAAGCGATCAACCGTGGGATGCGGCTCGAAGCGATCGCAACGATGCTCGGGCATCGCAGTCTGCGGATGACGCTCACCTACGCGCGGATCGCGAACAAGACCGTCGCCGACGAATACGCGTCAGCGTCAGCGAAGATCGATGCGCTCTACACCGCCACCGACCCAGAGCAACGCCTCCAACAGCTCGCCGCCGAGCACAGGCGGATGCTCGCCAACGGTTGGTGCAACCGGCCCGTCGCGACCGACTGCGCGTACGAGACGATCTGCGAAGGTTGCGGCTACTACCAGACCGCCGTCGAGTTCCGGCCGACCCTGCGCGCCCAAGCAGAACACGCTGAACGCAACCATCAGACCGACCGCGCCGCGATCTACAACCAGCTCCTCGACACCCTCCCCGCCGAGACCGCCTGACCACCGATTACCGGAATAACCCGATTCCCCCTTGACGGATTACCGGAATAACTGCCGATATGCCCGCTGGCCGCCGAGCACGGAGACTGGCACTATGTGCGAGTAATGACCGTCGACCCCAGTGACCTCTCGCTCTACCAAGCAATCGAGAACGATGATCCTGCGACCCTGCGACGGCTTCTGTCCTCGGGTACGCGCCCGGTGTATGTCGACCCAGGTTGGTCTCCGTTGCATCACGCAGTCGATGCGGAAAGTGACTTCCGTCGGCAGGCTGGCTCGCCACTGGACCTGCGTTTGATCGCGCCGCTCATCGAGGCGGGCGCAGACATCAACGCGTTGACGCAGTGGGCTGGACGACCGCAACAGACACCGCTGGATTTCGCGACGGATTACCAGAACGATGCGGCCATTGCCGCGATCACGAACGCTGGTGGTCGCCGAGCGTCAGTCACCGGCAGCTAGCTCAGATCTGCCGATCTGGGCGGTTGCAGGCTTAGCGCCGACCGCGCTGAGCGTGTTCGGGCCGACGAGCTTCGG
>JANOYI010000251.1:0-8429 GCA_031428795.1 Ilumatobacteraceae bacterium
CCGCGCAGGACAACGATGCCGCCCTCGCTGTGCAGCGGCTTGTCCAGCGGGTGCACGACCACGCCATCGGGCGCGGGTGGGTTGATGTCGGCCAGGTTCTCGGCCATGGTCTTGCCGGTGACGGTGAGGCAGTCGCCGTGCAGCAGGCCGTGGTCGAGCAGGTGCTTGAGCACCACCGGCACGCCACCGACGCGGTCGAGATCGCTCATGTGGAACTTGCCGGCCGGCTTCATGTCCGCGATGTGGGGCACTTTTGCGGCGATGCGGTTGAAGTCGTCCAGCGCCAGCTCGACGCCGGCCTCGTTGGCGATGGCCAACAGGTGCAGCACGGCGTTGGTGCTACCACCCAGCGCCGAGGTGATGGCGATGGCATTCTCGAACGCCTTCTTGGTCATGATCATGCGCGGCGTCAGGCCCAGCCGCAGCAGGTTGACGACTGCTTCGCCAGCCAGGCGTGCGTCGCTCTCACGGCGAGCATCGATGGCCGGCGGTGAGGCCGTGCCCGGCAGCGACATACCCATTGCCTCGGCGATGGAGCTCATCGTGTTGGCGGTGAACATGCCGCCACACGCGCCCTCGCCGGGACAGGCGGTGCGCTCGATCTCGCCGAGCTCTTCCTCAGTGATCTTGCCCAGCGCGCAGGCGCCGACAGCCTCGAACACGGTGGTGATGTCGGTGGCTTCGCCCTTGTGGCTGCCCGGCATGGTCGAGCCGTTGTAGACAAACACGCTGGGCAGATCGAGCCGCGCAGCGGCCATCAGCATGGCCGGAATGCTCTTGTCGCAGCCGGCCAGGCCAACGAACGCATCCAGCCGTTCGGCGTGCATCACACACTCGACCGAGTCGGTGATGACTTCACGCGAGACCAGCGAGGCGCGCATGCCTTCGTGACCCATGCTGATGCCGTCGCTGACGGTGATGGTGCCGAACTCCATCGGAAACCCGCCGCCGGCTCGAACACCTTCCTTGGCAAACTCGGCCAACTTGCGCAGCGTCATGTTGCACGGCGTGACTTCGTTCCACGCATTGGCAATCGCTACCTGCGGCTTCTCCCAGTCGTTGTCGGTCATGCCGACGGCACGCAGCATGGCGCGCGCTGGCGCCTTCTGGAAACCGTCGGTGACGTCGCGACTACGGGGCTTCACATCAACAGGAGTGCCATCACGTTCAGACATGCTGGCAAGCCTACTGCGCGGGCAGCGCGGCCTGCCTGTCCGATACTGCCGACCGCCTCAGCGTGACGACGCCCACTACCGCAAGCAGCAGTAAACCAGAACCGGCGGTGACCCAGCGCAGCCCGACTTCGTCGGCCAGCTGGCCTTGGATCAGCGCACCAACTGGATACAGCACGCCGAGCACGAACGAATTGACCGCTAGGACTCGCCCGCGTAGGTCGTCGGGTGCCGACTGCTGCGCGACACCGGCAAAGGTGGTGAATGCGTATCCGTACGCCAAGCCGACGAGCATGAGCGCCGGTGCGGCCACCCACACCGTCGGCGCTGTGCCATACAGCACCAGCGCTGGACACAGTGCAGCCACGGCAACCAGCATCACTCTCGCCAGCGAGAATCGCTGCGTGACCGCGCCAAGCGTGAACGCCGCAATCACCGCGCCGACACCCTGCGACGTCACCAGCAGCGAGGCCACGTTGGACCCACCGCCGAGCACCGTCGTTGCCATCTGCGGAACGAACGCAATGAATGGCGAGGCGATGGCGATGGTGGCGACCATCAGCACCAACATCGAACGCATCGCAGGCGAGGCGCGAGCGAAGCGGAAGCCATCGGCCAGCGCGCCAAAGATTGGACGCGGCTCACCGACGGGTTGATGGAAGCGGACCAATACGACCGCGATCACGACGGCGAGATAGCTGGCCGCGTTGCACCACAGTGCAGCCTGGATGCCGCCGAAGGCGATCGCGAGAGCAGCCAAAGCCGGACCAACGACGCGTCCAATGTTCCACTGCGCGTTCGACAGACCGACGGCCGCGACCAACTGATCGCGCGGCACCAACGTCGGCAAGGTCGTCTGGAACGAGGGGAACGTGAAGGCTGACACGCATCCGGCGATGAAGGCCATGACCGCAATGCCGGCGGGTGTTGCGTTCCCCGTTCCCACCCACACTGCCAGCACCGCAGCAATGAGACCCGACGCGGTGCTACCCACCGCCAGCACTCGTCGACGACGTAAACGGTCGGCCATCGCAGAGCCAACCGGGCCGACGATTGCCCCCGGCAGAAAGCCCGCGGCCGCAACAATTGCCGACCAACTGGCCTTTCCCGTGGTGTCGGCGACGTAGTAGCCGAGGGCTACCGTTTCCATCCAGGTGCCCACATTCGACAGAAGGGCGCCGCCCCACATCAGCCGGAACGAGCGCGAACGGAACGGTGCGAGCGACGCGGACGGCATTGTGATCGACGTTATCGCTGAGCCCCATCCTGTAGATTTGTCCGACGGCGCGCGCATCTGCGGGAGGAGGAAACATATGGCCAACAACTCCCAGCGCGTCGGCCGTTTCGGGCCACGCTCGCTGGCGGCCAGGTTGCTGACCGTGCTGCTCGTACCGGTCATCGGCTTGCAGATCTTTGCCTACCGCGAAGTGCAGGCACACCGCAGTGCAGCGCAATCCGCTGCCGAGGTTCGCTCTCAGGTCGCCATCCTCCAGCGCAGCGGTCAATTGATCGTGCCGCTGTACATCGAATACACCGCTACCGACGGCGTCACGCAGGCCGAGCAGCTGGGGATCGATCGCACTGCGCTCGCGGCCGCCACCGGCATCGACTTCCTCGAATTGGTCGCCGATGCACGTGTCGAGCTCGACCAGGGCCTCAACGACCTTGTTGCGGCAGGCGCAGGCCTCACATTGTCATCCGGGACCACACTCGACGATGAGGCGGAATCGATCCGCGGGCAGTTGGCCGAGGTTCGAACTGCGTTTGATGGAGCAGATCAAGAGGCTGACGACGTCGAAGTGACTTTTTCCCGCCTGATCTCGTTGCTCGACGAGCTCAACGCTCGCGGCCGCAGCGTCTTCGACTCTGCCACCACCAGTGAGTTGGCCAGAGTGCGCGCCGAGACAGGCCTGCTGCTCGACACGCTGGGCTACGCGACAACCGAGCTCTACCTCTTGGCCCAGGCGGGCATCAACGGCGGCGATCGCGAGGACGTGATCGGTGCGGTGGAAGCGTCCGGTTCGTTCGACTCTTCGTTTGCCGGTCTGCGAGCCATCATCGCTCCAGACCGACGACCTGCGTTCGACGAGGCCATGGCCGACTACTCATTCGTCGCCGTGGATGCCTCGCTGCCGATTTGGGCTGCCCGCATGCTGAGCGCGTCGGATCTCGATGTCGAGATCATCGACAGCAGCAGCGTCCTCGGCTCCATTGTCAACCTGTTGACCGCATCGTTCGAACGGCTCACCGCCCTGCAGACGTATGCCGACACGTTCCTCGCCGAAGAGGTGGCAATCGTCGACCGCATCCAGGCCGACGCCGAGAACAGCCAACACGACGCGCTGGTCGTCATGCTGGCCGCAATTGGCATCAGCCTTGTTCTGCTCGGGTTGGTGCTTCTTTCGATTCTTCGGCCGCTGCGGCGGCTCACCCGCCAGTCGCAGCAGGTGGTCGAGGGCGACCTGGCATTGGCTGAGGCCAAACCCACCGGCCCCACGGATATTCGCGTGGTGATACGCAGTTTCAACCAGATGGTCACCACGCTGCGGGCGTACGACGCACAGGTGCGACGGCTGGCATTGGGCGACACGCAGATCGACCACACATTGCCGGGCCGACTTGGCGACACGCTGCGGCAGTCGGTGTCACACCTTGCTGCAGTCACTGCCAAGCTGCACGCGTCTGAGGCTGCCGCCAACGTGCAGGCCCGCACCGACTCACTGACGGGCCTGGCCAACCGCACCGCTGCGCTCGAGCATCTCGCTGTGCTCGCCAGCCAGGCGCGCACGGACAAAGTATCGAGTGCAGTTGTGTTTCTCGACCTCGACGGTTTCAAGAGCGTCAACGACATGCAGGGCCACGGTGAAGGCGACCGGATTCTGGGTGAGATCGGCGCCCGCCTGAGCGCGGCCTGCCCCAATGAACTCGTTGCGCGCATCGGCGGCGACGAGTTCATCGTGCTCATCGATGGGGTGTCCGATCCGGACGAGGTCACTGCGTTGGCCCTTCGACTGATCGACATCGTGTCCGAGCCATGTGCCGGATCAGGCGGCCAACTTTTCGCGATCTCTGCATCGGCAGGCGTGTCGTTCGTCGACGGCACCCGCGACCCGCTGGACTGCATTGCCCAGGCCGACTCGGCCGTGTATCACGCCAAGGAATCAGGTCGCCGTCGCGTCGAGGTCTTCGATGCGCGTCTGGCTCGCGACATCGAGGATCGCGCTCTCATGGCACTCACGATGCGCCAAGGACTTCTCGACGACCAGTTCGTGCTCAAGTTGCAGCCCATCATCGACGTCGCAACGAAGCAGCCGGTGGGCGCCGAGGCGTTACTGCGCTGGAACCGTCCGGGCCAAGGCGAGATCGGGCCCAACGACTTCATTCCCATCGCGGAGCGCACCGGCGTCATCTTGGACATCGATGCCTGGGTGATCGAGCAATCGATCGGCATCTTGAAGTCGTGGCAGAACGACCCGATCACGGCCACTCTACGCATGGCGATCAACATCTCCGGTCGCCACATCATCGACGGCTCGCTCAGCCCGCTGCTCGATCGGCTGTGCACGCAGGCTGGTGTCGACCCCGGCATGATCGACCTGGAGATCACCGAGACTCACCTCGTGGCAGACGTAGTTCGCGCCAGTGCAGTCGTTGACGACCTCCGGCGACAAGGCATCAAGGTTGCCATTGACGATTTCGGCACCGGTTACTCATCGATGGCGTACCTCCACCAGTTGACGGTCGACACGCTCAAGATCGACCGCGTGTTCATCTCAGGAATGTGCGACAACATGCTCGACCGCACGATCGTCGAGCTGCTGCTACGGCTTGGCGAGTCGCTGGGCCTGAAGATGGTCGCAGAGGGCGTGGACAGTGAGGACAAGCTGGCAGAGCTGTTGGTGATGGGCTGCCGGATGGCGCAGGGCTTCTACATCGCCCGGCCGATGCCGGTTGCCGATGCCACGGTCTGGCTGCGCCAGCAGGCGACACTCGCTGCGTTGCTCTGACTCACGGCGGCTCTGACTCACGGCGGCCCCGGCACGCCTAGATTCACGGCAAATTCTCAGGGAGCTCTCACCCTCCCCTCGGCGGGGTGGTTCACACTGCACTCCATGATGCTCACGGGCGAGACGCCACTTCATGGGTGGCGTGGCGCTCTCGCTCGTGGGTGTCTAGTTCGACTTCTTCTGATTCAGTAGGGCTGTGACGAGCTTGCCGTCGGCCTTGCCCTGGCTCAATTTCATCACCCGGCCGACCAATGCGCCCATTGCCTTACCGTCGCCGGCGCAGAACTTCTGCCACGCGTCGGGGTCGGCGGCAATTGCGGCGTCGACCAAGCCCGCCAGTACGGAGGTGTCCATTGCCTCGAAGCCCTTCGCAGCTGCAATCGCCACAGCGTCGCCACCGTTGTTGGCGACCAGGTCTGCGAGCACGGCCTTCGCCTGAGTGGCAGTCAGTGCACCCTTCGTTTCCAGCACCGTCAGCGCTGCAAGATCGGCGGCGGGCACCTGCGGTGAATCAGCGAAGGCTTCCTTGACGTACACGAGCGCACGGGCAACGTTGCCCCCCGCTTCGCCCACAGCGAGGACATAATCGTCCTGGCCGCGCTCGACGACACTGGTGACGGCTTCGCTGGCAGCCACCTGGCCGGTGGCCTCGGCGAGCCGGGCGCGGCGGGCAGCGGGCAGCATCGGAAGCGCGGCGTGGACCCGATCGATCCACTGCTGCGACGGGACCAGTGGGACGAGGTCGGGTTCCAGGAAGTAGCGATAGTCATCTGCGTCTTCTTTGCTGCGCATGGTATGCGTGCGGCCGTCGCCTTCGTCCCAGTGTCGGGTCTGCTGACGCACCGCGTCGCCGCTCTCGATGAGATCGATCTGGCGGCGAGCCTCGTACTCGATCGCGCGACCAACGCTGCGCACGCTGTTGACGTTCTTGATCTCGCAGCGCGTACCCAGCGGTGCACCGGGCTTCCGGACGCTGACGTTGGCGTCAACGCGCATGCTGCCCTCTTCCATCTTCGCGTCGCTGGCGCCCACGGCGAGCAAGATGCTGCGCAATTCGCTGACGTAGGCGCGAGCATCGTCGGCGCTGCGAATGTCGGGACGGCTGACGATTTCGACCAGCGGCACACCGGCGCGGTTGAGGTCGATCAGCGACGCCGTGGCACCGTGGACGCGACCACCGGAGCCGCCGACGTGAGTGCTCTTCCCGGCGTCCTCCTCCATGTGTGCGCGCTCGATACCGACGCGTACGCCGTTGGGGAGGTCGAGGTAGCCGTCGACGTTGAGCGGCTGGTCATACTGGCTGACCTGGTACGCCTTGGGCATGTCGGGGTAGAAGTAGTTCTTGCGATGAAAAGTGCAGGCCTGAATGGTGCAGTTCAACGCGGCGCCGACGCGCATTGCCAGCTCCACCGCCTGCTCGTTGAGCACCGGCAGCGCGCCGGGAAGACCAAGCGTGACCGGGTCGATGTTGGTGTTGGGTTCGTCGCCGAACCGGTTGGGGCTGGCGCTGAACAACTTGGTGTTGGTAGCCAGTTCAACGTGAACCTCCAGGCCTACGACCAGTTCCCAATCACCGGGCAAACCGTCGTACTCGCTCACGTCGCCACCGCCCTTTCCAGTGCTGCGCCAACGCGGAACATGACCGGCTCTTGCAGCGTGCCAGCCAGCACCTGTACACCGACCGGCATCCCGTGCGCACCGGTACCGAACGGCACGCTCATACCAGGGTGGCCGGCGAGGTTGCTGGGGATTGTGTAGGTGTCGCAGAGGTACATCGCGAACGGGTTGTCGCCCTTGTCGCCGAACTTGAACGCCACCGTCGGGGACGTGGGCGTCAGCAGCACGTCGGCAGTTTCGTAGGCGCGCTCGAAGTCGTCGTGAATCAGACGGCGAACCTTCAGAGCCTTGCCGTAGTACGCGTCGTAATAGCCGGCGCTGAGGGCGTAGGTGCCCAGCATGATGCGGCGCTTCACTTCTTCGCCGAAGCCAGCGGCGCGGGTGGCGCCGTACATCGCGTTGGTGTCGCTGGCCTCTACGCGCATGCCGTACCGCACCCCGTCGTAGCGGGCCAGGTTGCTGCTGGCCTCCGCCGGGGCGATGAGGTAGTAGGCAGTGAGGCCGAAGGTGAACGCAGGCACGGTGACGTCGACGATGGTGGCACCGGCGGCCTGCAGCGCCTCGAACGCCGCGTCGAGGCGTTCTTGCACGTCGGGGTCGGCGCCGGCGGGCAGGTCTGTGATGCGGCCGACGCGCAGTCCTTCGACACCCTGCTGAATGGCATCGGTGAGCGATGGGTGCTGCTGCGGGATGCTGGTGCTGTCGAGCGGATCGTGACCACCGATGACATCGAGCATCAACGCAGCATCATGGACTGAGTTGGTGAACGGGCCGATCTGGTCGAGGCTGCTGGCAAATGCGACGAGGCCGTAGCGGCTGACGTAGCCGTAGGTGGGCTTGACGCCGACAACGCCGCAGTGCGCAGCTGGCTGGCGAATGGAACCGCCGGTATCGCTGCCCAGCGCAATCTGGCTGAAGCCGGCGGCCACTGCGGCGGCGCTGCCACCGCTGCTGCCACCCGGGACCCGACTGATGTCATGCGGGTTCTTGGTCGGGCCGAACGCCGAGTTCTCGGTGCTGCTCCCCATCGCGAACTCGTCGAGGTTGGTCTTCCCGACGACGACGGCGCCCGCTGCGCGCAGCGTGTCGACCACCGTGGCGTTGTAGGGGGGCTTCCAGCCTTCGAGGATCTTGGACGAGCACGTCGTGGGGATACCGCGGGTGCACATGTTGTCTTTGAGGGCAATCGTGACACCGGCCAGCGGGCCTGGGTCGTTGCCGGCAGCAACCTGTGCGTCGATCGCGGCCGCATGCTCGCGGGCTTCGTCAGCCAGGACGAGGTTGAAGGCGTGGATCTCGGGTTCGCGTTGCGCGATCGAGGCGAGGTGACCCTCGAGCACAGCCGTTGCGGTGGTGGCGCCATCGCGCACTGCGGCAGCGATATCGGAGGCACTGAGGTTCACGGTGCTCATCAGCCTTCGCCGCCGATCGGCGGAACCTGGAAGCAGCCATCTTGCGAGGCGGGCGCGGCGGCGAGTACTTCCTCACGGTCGAGGCAGGGGCGCACCACGTCGGCGCGAAACACGTTGGAGAGTGGGAACGGCTGCGTCATCGGTGTGACATCAGCCAGGTCAAGCAGGTCGACATCGGCGAAGTGTTCGAGCATTCCGTCGAGCTGGGCCGTCATCAGCTC
>JANOYI010000252.1:0-2843 GCA_031428795.1 Ilumatobacteraceae bacterium
GTGAGCGCTTCGGCGATCGTCGCGGTTCGAGCACTCTGCTTCTCCAGCACGAGCTCCTCCTCCTCCGCCTCCACCACCGCTGACCGTATCTTCCAGATGAATCGGTCAGCGATGCCGAAGCGCACGAGCGTGAGGACGGCAAGCGACATGAAGTTCGCAACGCTGTAGTGGACGCCGGCTCCGTCGACCAACACCCACATCATCGGCGCGCGAATTAACAGTGCCACGTTGTTCATGGCGAGAAAGGACCCGTAACGAGCCCAAAGCCCCAGGCCCTCGCCGTTCCCACGGTCGAAGACCCAGCGCTCGGCGAGGAGGAAGTTGAAGGTCGACGAGACCTGCGTCGACATGACCGCACTCAGGAGGTAGTTGAGACCGATGAGCTCCGTGAAAAGGGCCTGCATGAGCAGGTTCACGGCCAGGCCGACGAGACCGACGAGCCCGAATTTGCCAGCCCGTGAGGCGACCGCGCGGGACTCGACGTGGGGGGCCAACGCTGTCGTCACGCCACTTCAGTATCCTGATCGTTCGCCGCGGCGGTGATGACTTGGTTCCACTCCCGAACGGCATGAGGGATCCGCTCGGCCCAGTCGAGCGTCTCGCTGCGCATGACCAAGACGGGCAGCGACGCGATCGCCGACTTGATGATCGTCTTCTCCTTGAGGCGCAGATCCTCGTCGGCTGCCGCGAGGAGCAGGCGCTCCAGCGATGAGTACGGGGGGAAGCCGAAGGCGTCGTCGCAGTTCGCGAGCAGGATCGAAAGCGCCTCGTCGTCGCCGATCAGCTCCTCGCCGAGCCCGCCTCGCTGGATGATGAACATGCCGCGCGCCTGTGCGGAGCGCTGTGTCGTCACGCCGCGCACGAGCCGTTCGACGTGGTACTTCGGCGGCGGCACGAGCCGCTGGATGATCGCATTGATGCTCGCCACCGGCAAATTGTACTTGGTGAGAATGAAGGCGAAGAGTCGCCCCCCCTTGCTGTGCAACCTGCTCTGCGGGATGAGCGCGAGCCGCTCCAGACGGGAGAGATCTGTGTGGCGCAGGGCATGGACCGTGTGGGCGCTGATCGTCAGCGGCTTGGGGAACGTGCGCACCTCACCGTCGGACGACACGATGATAAGGTCGTCGGACACGAATGACAGTTCAGAGCCGTTGAGCACCTTCAGCATCGTGGTCGTCTTGCCGGTGTCGGTGCGTGCCGTGACGAGGTAGGCATCGTTTCCGTCAGCGAAACAGGCTGCGTGGATCAAGGCATAGCCGAACTCCGCCATGCGCCACCGCAGCACGGGCTCGACGACGTTGGTGTAGAGGACGTGCGGCGACTTGGCGACGAACGACGAGGTGACAATGTCGGTGTTCACCGGCCCGAGTTCTAGCGCCATGGCGAAGCCGGTGCGCTCACGGTAGCTCACGACCGGGTAGGCATCGCTGTCGACGTTGACCGACTCGCCGAGCGGGAGGTGGCTGAGGTCACCGATGCGGACCGAGATGCAGGGGATGTCGGCTCGAGAACGACTGACGAACTTGTCGAGCTCGGGCAGCCGCTGATCGGACTCGAGAGCGATGATGCCGTGAATGTTGTAACGCCACGGCAGGCGAGCGGTGCCGCCACGCTTCAGCTCTAGGAGCTGCCGTGCATACTGCCAGCCGTGGTCGGCGGTGGCCTTGCTCTCGCCGTGCTCGCGGAAGCCGAAGGTGAACGGCACCTCGCCGATCTTGAGTTCGGGATGACTGACGAGGATCTCGAGCAGGATTTTGAAACCGCGAGGACGGAGCCGGGCCAGGTCGAGGCGCGCCGTGTCGACGATGAAGAAGCCGGTCATTGGATCGGTGATGTTGGCGAGCGTGGACCCGAACAGCTTCCGGGCGGTGCCACCGCACGCGGACGACACGATGCGGCGGCTGCGGTTCTTCAGCCCCGCGCTCGAACCGCTCGCGACGTAGCGCGACGCCAGAACGAGTCCTGCCTCGGTCAGTTCGGCTTCGGCCACCAGGTCGTTGATGGTGGCCGGCGGGTGCTGCAGGTCGCCGTCCATGACCACGACCCAGCGGTGACTCGCTTCGCGTATGCCCTCAATGACGGCGCCCGACAGGCCGCCGTTGCGGGCGGCTTCCTGGCGGTGGATGAGGCGCAGCTTAAACCCGTCCGTGGTGCACCGGGGCGCGATGTCGAGGACCCGTTGGGGTGTTTCATCGTCGCTGTCGTCGACGATGAGGACCTCAACGTCGAAGCCCTGCAGCGCCTCCTCCAGTCGAGTAACCAGAGGCTCCACGTTGTCCGTCTCGTTTCTCGTGGGAATGACCAACGTGAGGGCTTGGATTCCGTTCCGGCTCGCCACCAGCCGCCCTGCGTTGTGTAGTTCGGCGCCGTCAATCGCCACCCGATCTTGAACGTGCATAACTGCCGCCCTCTCTGTGCCCTCCGCCCAGTCCGTATTGATCTGGAATTACTGAGGCTTACGGAAGAGTCATCAGATGTCAACGCCCCGGTCTGCTCTTTACAAACTATTTACAGGTGTCGTCCCTTAATTTGGGCCATTTGACCTATTGATCTCCCTGTTGCACCACTCTATGTGGGCTTTCAGTGACTTATCGAGGTCCGACAATTTGGGGGGCGCGGGTGCAGCGCTCCCTCCAGTGAAGACACGATCGAACTCAAAGAGCGGCAAGGAGCGGCCTCCATCATCAGTGGCAGGTCGCAGTCCCCGAGTCGGTGAACGACTTTCCTGCCTCGGGTACGAACCGCCAGTCGTAGGTGCCACTTCCCAACTTCAGTTCCAGCAAGCCATAGGTGTCGACGTTGTTGACCTCACTGTTCGGTTTCACCGTGCCGAGCGGGTAGTG
>JANOYI010000253.1:0-13303 GCA_031428795.1 Ilumatobacteraceae bacterium
CCTCGAACCAACCCTTGGCCAGGCGAGGTCACAGCGTCACCGTGGTTGGACCGCGACGGCCCGCCACCACACGGCTCCCCTCAGGATGACGTCGATGGCTGGCGGCACCCCGGCGCGCCACAAGCGCGGCACTCACACGCATTGCTCGGCCGCGCGTCCCGGGTACTCACCGACGAAGCACCCGACGTCATCGATGCGCTGGGCACGCGCGGCGTGCATCAGGTACCTGTGGTCCCGTTGGGTACAATTGCGGGAGCGATCAACTGCGATAATCAAGGTCTTGAAGTCCGTGGCCGCCATCCTCGCTGATCCACCGAACAGAACCAGGATCAGCGAAGTGGCGTCGTTCCTTGTCGACTCAGCAAGGTCGTTCCCGGTCTCGCCACCGACGACGACGGACGATGGCGATCATGGTGGTGGCCGTTGCCGTCCATCGGTGACCGCGACCAGATCGCGAGCCTTCTCGACAGCCGCGCCGGCACCATCGATGCGATCTCGGACGACGGCCCTGATGAGCACCCGGACTCTGTCGGGGCCTACGCGGCAGCTGCCCAGGGGGCTCAAGCAGAGTTGTGGACGATCGAGCTGTTGGTCAGAGACGCCGACGAGCCGAGCATGATCGTTCCGATCGCCGACGTCTGGGAGGGCCTTGACCCGCAGGTGGCCAAGCTGCGGCTTGAGGTGATGCTCCACGACACTGCGCGTCTGCATCACCGTCGTCGATGACCACGCCGGTGCCAGGGGATAGCAACTCGGCGCCGAGGGTCGACACGGTGTAGTAACGTCTCTGCGGCAGTGTCCGACACAGGGGAGAGTTTCATGTCCGATGTCAAAGATCCGGTCTGCGGGATGACGATCGCCGAAGCCGATGCCGTGGCCACCGAGGACCACGAGGGATCGACGTACTACTTCTGCAGCCAGGACTGCGCCGACGAATTCCGCGAAGCGCCCGAAGACTACGTCAAGGCTTAGGGTCGACGCCCGTGCTCGGACCGCTCGGCGCGGCCCTGGCTGTCTTCGTCGTGACGGCCATTGCGATGCTGGCTCTCCGGTCGGCGAGCGACGCCATTGCCGGCGTTGGTGATACGGCGCCGGAACGGGTGCCGTTCCTCGGTGGCCACTCCCCGGAGGTGCATGCCTGGAGCCGGTTCCACTCCCGCTACTACGTGATGGCGTTGCTTTTTCTGGCTTTCGACATGGAGATGGTTTTCATGTATCCGTGGGCGGTGGTGTTTGTTCGTGAAGGTGGGGTCGCGTTGGTGGAGATGGGGATGTTCATCATGATCCTGCTGGTGGGCGTGTTGTACGCCTGGCGGGAGCGTGCGCTGCGGTGGGCCTGAGCGCCGCTGTCAGCCGAGTTGCATCACGCGCCTGCGTTCCGGTGTTCCCAGTAGCGGGCGTCGGCGCTCGCGCTGCGGTGGACAGCCTGCTCGTCGAACCCCGGCTGCACATTGTTGACACACCCGCTGCCGCCAACGTGCTGCTGCTTGCTGGTGCAGTCCCGCCGCACCTCGCCGCCCAGCTCGCGCTGCTGCACGACGGACTGTCACGACCACGGACGTCGCTGTGGTGGACATTGGGCAGCGGTGCCCCACCGGCCCTCCGATCTCTCATCGAGGTGCGGGATCCCGATCCCTCGGCGCTCGTCGATGCCGTGGTCGACGCACACCGAAGCCTCGTCACCGGGGAGTTGACGTCCAGCTCCGCGCAGCTCCCCAACGAGGATGCTGCCCCGTGGCGGGGCATCGGCCCCTACGGGCAGGGCGGCGCCGGGATGACGGGTGGCGTGCCGTACGGACGTCCCATGGCCGAGGTCGCGCCCGACCGGGACGGACTCCGCCTCGATCAACTCACCGTCCGCATCGGCCCCTTCTTCGCCCGTTTCCCCACCGGACTGGTGCTCGAGCTGCGTCTCCAGGGCGACGTGGTCCAGCATGCCCTGCTTGTCCTTCCGCCCGGCGACGTGCCAATGACCGGCGTTGCGACGTCGCCTTTCGTCGACGCGCTCGACGTCTCGGTGCCGGTCTGGGTCCTCGAGCTCGAGCGTGCTCGGTCGCACTTGCGCTCGATCGCATCCACACTTCTTGCGCACCAGCTTGGGTCTCTAGCCCGGCGGGTGTTGCGCTTGGCCAGCCAGGTCCGCCCGGGCGACGACGACGAGGTCGAGCGACTCCACCGTGCCCTGCGCCGGACCCAGATCCTCGGCTGGGCAACCACTGGTGTGGGCCACATCTCGTCTGAACGACTCGAGGGCAGTGCAGGCGGACCTGTACTGCGTGCATCTGGCGTCAGCCGGGACGAACGCACCGATGACCCGGCCTACCGGGGCCTCGGCTTCGAACCGGTCGTCCACGAGGGCAGCGACGCACGCGCACGTCTGGCTCAACGGCTCGCCGAAGCTCGCCAGGCACTCCAGCTCGCTGGCCGAGCCGGTGATCTCGTCCATGACCCCGACTCACCCTTGGAGTCCCCACGCGGCCGCCTGGCCACTGGCGATCTACCGGCGCAACGCATCCTGCCCCTGGTCCCATCCCTTCTAGAGGGTATGGAGTGGGGCGATGCAGTGTCCACCATTGTGAGCCTCGACCTCGACACCGACGAGGTGCTTTCTTTGCGCACCACCGACCCGGAGGAAGCGGTCCCATGAGGACCTACATGGCGCCGGGCGTGGCCGTGGTCTCGGTGGCTGTCGCCATGGCCGTCGGCGTGTACGCCGTGGCGGTGATCGACGGCATAACCGGGCGCCTGGTCGCCGGGGCTGGACGCACCGGCATCAGCAATGTTCTGGACCCGTTCCGGACGGTCGCCGTGCTACTCATGCAGCGGCGGCACCGCACCGAGCGGGCGGACGCGGCTGGCTGGGCGCTGGCGCCGGCACTTCTCGGTGGGCTCGCCGCAACGGCACTTGCCGTCGTTCCCGTCGAACGCGGCACGGCGGTGGCCGACCCCAGCACCGGGTTCGTGGTCTTCGCCGCTGCGATCGGGTTCGTGATGATCGCCGTGTTCCTCCACGGCTGGTCCCCCAACTCGCTGTTTCCCCTGATCGGCGCCTACCGCTATGGCGCTCAGGCGTTATCGCTCCAAATCCCGTTCCTCCTCGCGATGCTGGCGACTGCACTCCCGGCCGAGTCGTTGGCTGTCATGGACATCGTGGAGGCGCAGGGCGACCTGTGGAACGTGGTACGCCAGCCCCTAGGGCTGCCGATCTACCTAGTAGTCGGCGTTGGAGTGAGTTTTTGGGGCCCGTTGAATCTGCCCGACGGCGCCGACCTCGTCGGCGGCACGTCGGCGGAGGACGCCGGCACCGACCGGCTCGCCTGGGAAGTAGCCCGAGCCGCCATGCTTTTCGCCATTGCCGCAATGGGAGCCGCGGCGTTCCTCGGAGGTTGGTGGGGCCCGCTACTGCCTGGACCCGTCTGGATGGCACTCAAAACGTTGTGTCTACTCGTCGTGATGGTGGCCAGCCGGCACCTCGTTGCACGCGTCCGCATCGAGCCCTTCGTGATCGTGTGCTGGACCGTGTTCATCCCGCTGGCACTGGTCAACATTTTCGTGAGCGGAGCTCTCCTGCTGTGAACCGGTCGCTGGTGGTCGACGTGCTGTTCTGGTGCTTCGCATCGGCGAGCGTGGTCACGGGTTACCTAGTTTTCCGCACCGACTCCATGGTCCGAGCCGCATTCTGGTTGCTTGCCTCGTTCGTGGGCGTGGGCGCCATCCTCGTGTTGTTGGCTGCCGAATTCCTGGGCGTCGTGCTGATCCTGATGATGGCCGGGGAGATGCTGATCATGGCGGTCGTGATGGTCATGTACATGATGAATCCGGCCGGCCTGAACCCGATGTTCATGGTGCACCAACACCGTTTCGCCGTGGCCGCAGGCGTCGTGTCGTTCGTCGGTCTCTCCGTCGTCGCCCTCACGGTCGATTTCCCCGACAAGCCCGTCGACCCCTCGATCGATGCCACCGCCGACCTGGGCTTCGAGCTGCTCGGCGACTCCATGTTGGTGTTCCAGACGGCTGGCGTCGCGCTGCTGGCAACGATGATCGGTTCCATCGCACTGGCCAGTCGCAACGGCCGGTTCGGCCCGGCCGACGAAGAGTCGCTGGAACCGGCACTCGAGACCCCGGAGATGGAGTCACCGTGACTCTCCAAGCCCTGCTCGTCGTCGCCGCAGCGCTGTTCGCGATCGGCCTCTACGGGGCAATCAGCCAGCAGTCTTTCGTCATGTTGATGATGGGCCTCGAGCTCATGATCAACAGCGGACTACTCACACTCATTGCCCTCTGGGCGCTCAGCACCGAAGGTAACCCCCAGGGACAGATGTTGGCGATCGTGTTCATGACCGTGATGGCGATCGAGATGGCAATAGGTTTCGCCCTGATCACCAACGTCTACCGGGTGCGCCGGGCCGACATCACCGAGAAGCTGCGGAAGCTCAAGGGATGACGGTCGTCCTCCTCGTGCTGCTCCCCACCCTGGGGTCCGTTGCGGTTCTCGGGCTGCGGCGTCGATCCCGCGCAGTCGGTGCCGCTGCGGTCGCCTCGGCGGTCGCGACCGTCGCCGTCGCCGTCGTGGCATCCTGGGCCCAGCCCGAGCTGGCGTGGCACTGGAGTGAGACCCTCGAGCTCAGCGTTGCAGTTGACGGCTTCGCCCGAGTCATGGTGGTCCTCGTCCCCGTCGTGGCTGCACCGGTGCTGGTCTATGCAGCCGCCACCGTGAAGGAGGGCCGGACTCGGCTGCTCGTCCTCATGTTGGGATTTGTCGCCGCCATGGAGCTCCTCGTCGTGGCGTCCGACCTACTGACCCTGTTGATCGCGTGGGAGCTGATCGGCGCGTTCTCGTGGGCGCTCATCGGACATGGGTGGCGGGAGCGGTCGACCAGCGCCGCTGCGGCGCAGGCGTTCATCGCCACCCGCATCGGCGATCTGGGCCTGTACGTGGCCGCCGGCATGACATTCGCTGCGACGGGGGGGTTGGGATACGACGACCTCGCCACGGTCGACGGCGGCCGCCAGGATGCGCTGGCCGCCGGTCTGCTCGTCGCTGTCGCCGCCAAGTCGGCGCAGCTGCCTTTCTCCCCGTGGCTGTTCTCGGCCATGGCGGGCCCGACGCCGGTTTCAGCGTTGTTGCACTCAGCCACCCTGGTTTCCGCTGGTGCCTACCTCCTCATCCGTGTGGCACCCGCCCTGGAACCGACCGGATGGTTCCTTCCCGCCGTGGCTGGGCTCGGGATGGCGACCGCCCTCGCGGGTGGCGTCACCGCCGTGCTGCAATCGCAAGCGAAGCGGGTCCTTGCCGCCTCAACGTCGGCGCAGTACGGGCTGATGTTCGTGGCCGTCGGCGCCGGTTCGACCGCGGCCGCCGGGGCCCAACTCGTGACCCACGCAGCGTTCAAGTCGTTACTGTTCCTAGGAGCCGGCGTGGCGATACACGCAGCCGGCAGCGGCGACTTGGGCGATATGCGGCTAGGCCGGGTGGTGCCGGGCGTTGCCCGGCTGTCGCTCGTGGGTGCCGTCGCCCTCGCGGCCATTCCGCCGCTCGGCGGCGCGTGGTCGAAGCAGGAGATCGGTGCGGCCGCTGCGCACAGCAGCACGTGGCTCCTCCTCGGGGTGCTCGTCGCCGGCGCCCTCAGCGTCACGTACGCCTTCCGGTACCAGCTCCTCGTCTTCGGGCGGGGTCCCGCCGACGACAATCGCATCGATCACCGAGTCGATGGGCAACCGACGACATCGGAACGCTGGTCGATCGGCGTTCTCGCAACCATCACGATCGCTCTCTCCGTGCTGTGGCTCCCCAGCAGCCGCAAGGTGCTGGAGCAGGCGACTGACGGCGAACTGTACGACGCCCCCCTGTGGGAGTTGGTGATGACCCTTGCCCTCAGCGCCGCCGTTGCCGTCGGCGTGCTCTGGGCTTGGCGAACGGGCCGCCTGAACGCATTGGCTCCCGCGGGGGCCCGAGGAATGGCGGCCGATTGGTACGGCCTGGCCCGGCTGAGCCGGGTGATTGTGGTCAACCCGACATTGGCGTTGTCGCGTGGTTTGGCCCGCTTCGACGATCGGGTCGTGGACGCTGGCGTGCGCGGCGCCGAACAGCTGACCCGCACGCTGTCGCGGCTCGCCTGGAGACGCACCGAGTGGAGCCTCGACGCACTTGTCCGTGGCCTGGCCGGGGCGGTAGGTCTGGGAGCCCGGGGGACACGAGTGGCAGACGAGCGATCTATCGACGGTGCCGTCCGGGCGCTGGCGGCTCTCACCATCAAAGGCGCCGAAGCATCCCGCACCGCCGACGATCGCGTCGTCGACGGTGCAGTGGAGGGTTCCGCATGGCTCGTCGGGGTCGGCGGGCACGCAAGCCGCAAGCTGCAGACCGGTCAGGCGCACCACTACTACGCCATCGTGGCGGTGGGCTTCGTCGTCGCTACCGCAGTCCTTCTGGCGCTCTCGAGCTGATCCCACCCGACACCCATGGAGCCCACGTGCTGACCCTCGCCATCTTCCTTCCGATCGCTGCTGCAGCAGTGTTCGCGCTCCTCCCCCGCCGACTCCGTTCCCAGGTCGATATCGGCCTATCAGTGGTCGACCCGTGGGCGTCCCGGCTTCGTCTGATCGCCAGCGTGGTGGGCGTCGTGCCACTGGTCATCCTGCTGGGCGCGTGGGCCCGGTTCGACGGCGACGGCGGCTTCGAGCTCGTCGAGTCCACCGAGTGGATCCCCACGCTCGGCGTGGGCTACCGGGTCGGTGTCGACGGCTTGTCGCTCCCCCTTGCCCTCATGACCGCAGTGTTGTTCGCGGTCGCCATCGCCTACCCGGTCGATCTCCGTGGTCGGCCGGGGCCTTACTACGCTCTCATGCTCTTCCTCGAAGGGGTGTCCGTCGGCCTCTTCCTGTCCCTCGACCTCTTCTTGTTCTTCGTGTTCTGGGACCTCAGCCTGGTCGGCATCTATTTCCTCATCGGCGCATGGGGACACGGCGATGCCCGTCGGTCAGCGCTCAAGTTTTTCGTCTACACCTTCACCGGCTCGCTTGCGCTCCTTCTTGCCATCCTCGGGCTCTACCTCGCGACAGAGCCGCGCACATTCGACATGGCCGAGATCATCCGCCAACAGCCGCTCCCAGCCGGCGGCGTGTACGCAACGCTTGTGTTCGTCGGGTTCGTCATCGGCTTCGGGGTCAAGACGCCCATCGTGCCCTTCCACACCTGGCTGCCGCCCGCGCATGTCGACGCTCCGGGCCCCGCGTCGGCCGTCCTCGCTGGCGTCCTACTGAAGATGGGTACGTACGGGTTCGTCCGGGTCGTCATGTCGATGCAGCCGGAGACGTTCGCACGTTTCGCCTTCCCCATCGGCGTCCTAGCCGTCGTCTCCATCATCTACGGGTCACTCGTTGCGATGGCCCAGACCAACCTCAAGCGGCTCATCGCCTACACCAGCGTGAACCACATGGGCTACGTAATGCTCGGATTGGCAGCAGCCGGCGCCAGCGTCGCCGGACAGGAGGACGCGCAAGTTCTGGCGCTGACCGGTGCCACGTTGGAGATGGTGGCCCACGGCTTGATCACCGGTTCGCTCTTCCTCGTCAGCGGTTCCATCCTCACTCGAGGCGGGACCTATGAGATGGAGGAGTATGGCGGCCTCGCCGCGAGAGCGCCCGCACTGACGGGGATCACAGTCGTCGCCGCCTTTGCCAGCCTGGGCCTTCCCGGGCTCGCCGGGTTTGTCGCCGAGTTCCAAGTGTTCGCCGGCGCCCTCGCCGTCTATCCGTGGCTGGCGGGCGTTGGGCTCGTCGGTATCGTCATCACCGCTGCGCTCTTTTTGCGCATGCTCCAACAGGTTTTCCTCGGCCCCCTCCCGGAGCGGTGGACTGGATGGCCGGATCTCGGGTGGATCGAGCGGGTGACCCTCGGTGCCCTCGTCGCACTGATCATCGCCATCGGCGTCGCGCCGGCCTTGTTGCTCGACGTGATCGCCTCCTTCGCCGACCCGTTCGTCGGCCGATAGCGCGACGGACCAGACGGAAATGGATGACAGCACGCCCTCGGCCGCAATGGATATGAGCGCAGTGGTGGGCGACGTCGTCCCCGAACTCGTCCTCCTCGTCGGCGGCGTCATCGTCCTGCTCTACGCACTGGCCGCCCCCCGACGACGCCAGGGTGGCGCAGCGATCCTGGCGCTCATCACGGTGGCCGTCGCCACGGCGACCACAATCGCGATGCTGGACGGCCAGGAGACCTACACATTTGCCGACACCTACGCCCGCGACCTGGTGGCGATCTGGGCCAAGCTGATCGTGCTCGTCGCCACAGCCGCTGTCATCGCGCTGTCCGTCCCATGGTTCCGCAGCGACCATCGCAGCGGCGAGTACTACACGCTGCTCCTGTTCTCAGCGCTCGGCGCGATGCTCATGGCAGGCGCCACCGACCTCAAGCAGTTCGTCGTATCGATGCTGCTGTCATCGGCGACCGGGTTCGTCCTGGTCGCCTACCACCGAGCGTCGCGAGGCTCGGCAGAGGCCGGCATCAAGTACTACCTACTCGGCGCGCTCACCAGTTCGAGCATGCTGATCGGCGTGGCCTACCTCTTCGGGCTCGCGGGGAGCACCACGTTGCCCGGCATGCGCACCGGCCTGGCGGCGTCGAGCGGACCGGGCTTGGCCGTCGCCGTCGCGCTGGTGGTGGTCGCAGTGGCCTTCAAACTCGGTGCCGTGCCGGCCCACGCATGGATGCCCGATGTCGCCGAGGGCGCGCCGGCGCCAGTCGCCGCGTTCGTCACCTCGCTCCCGAAGGTCGGAGCCTTCGTGTTCCTCGCCCGCTTGGTGCTGGTCCTCCCGGCCGACGGCCTCGGCTGGCGACCGCTCGTCGCCATCATCGCAGCAGCCACCATGACCCTCGGCAACCTCGCTGCGCTGTGGCAGGACGACGTTCGCCGGATGCTCGGTTGGTCGTCGGTGTCCCAGACCGGGTACGGACTGCTCGCCATCGTCGCGGTGGGGCGCAGCGACCTCGCCGTGCCATCGCTGCTCTACTTCCTCATCGCCTACGTGCTGGCGAACGTCGCTGCCTTTGGTGTCGTCGTCCAACTCCGGGGGCGCACCGAACGGCTCGCCTACAGAGGCCTCGCTCGGGCCCGCCCCATCCTGGCTGCAACGTTGGCTATCACCTTCTTGTCGTTCATCGGCGTACCGCCACTGGCCGGATTCGCCGCCAAGCTGAGCTTGTTCGCAGCGGCCATCGAGGCCGGCTACAGCTGGCTTGCCGTCGTCGCAGCCGTCAACACCGTGGTGTCCATCGCATATTACGCACGCGTCATAGCCCCGATGTACTTTGACGACCTACCCAAACCGGTGCCGGTCTTGGGTCGTACCGCTGGGTTAGCCGCCGTCCTCACCGGCGCCGCCGTGGTGCTCGCCGGAATCGGGGCAGAGCTGTTCTTTCGAGCCTTCGAGGGCTTACAACTGCTGCCGGGCTGAATATCGACCACTCACGAACAGGCGTCGGAGCACGTTGTGTACTTGACCTCGTCTGTGGCACGTGTCGCGCCTCCTCCGAATCACACCGAGGTGCGTGGGACACGTGCGATTGTGAATTCGCGTGGAGCACGGGTAGGTTCTCCGGCGGAGGTGTCCGGGTACCTGGTGGGCTCCGCCGCCTTCAAAGCAGTTGGGACGCGATCCTCGTCCGGCGGGCTCGATTCCCGTCCACCTCCGCCATAAACATGCAGGTAAGAGGATGTTTCGGCCAACGAAATGCGCCATTTGGTCACAGAATGGTCACGGCAGAGAAGGGCCCTGCTCGACGGTGGCGCTCAATCGCTCTAATTCCGGTTGATATTGCTCGAAAATAGAGCGATCCTCGGAGGATGCGCGTTGCTGCTCCGCCCCTCCTCCCGATCTTCAGATCGCGGCTCCAGGGGGAGGTCCTCGCGCTTGTTCTGGTCGACCCATCACGTTCGTGGACCGTCGAGGAACTCGCAGACCGAACGGGGCACGTACCAGACGGTCGCCACCGAGGTGCGCCGCCTGCAGGATGTCCAACTCGTCCACATCCAGACAGTGGGCAGGACGAAGCTGCTGTCGGCCAATGAGTCCAACCCATACGTGCGTCCGTTGACGCAGTTGGTGCTGATGTCGTTCGGGCCGCCACTCGTGATCTCTGAAGAGTTCGGAACTGTCAGCCGGATCGAGCAGCTCATGATCTACGGATCGTGGGCAGCTCGCTATGAGGGTGAGGGCGGGCCCGTCCCCAACGACATCGACCTGCTCGTCATCGGTAAACCGGATCGCGACGAGGTCCACGAGGCTGCGCTGCGGGCCCAGCAGCGGCTCGGGCGGGAGGTCAACGTCACACTCCGCACTCGGGACGCCTGGGACAAGTCCAGCGACGGTTTCACCCGCCAAGTTCGCTCCTCGCCGCTCCTCGAGGTCCGATACCCTCAGACAGATGCCGAGATGGAACAAAGGAAGCGAAGTCATCGAGCGTCTGCTCGCCGCTCGACAACTACAGCAAGTGCCGGCTGACTCGGCAACCGTCGAGGGTCTCCTTGAGTCTGCCCGTCGTCACTTCGCAACCGGAAGAACTGCAACGACCAACGACCCGGAGGGATCGTTCTCCCTCGCCTACGACGCAGCACGGAAAGCTGCGAGCGCGTTGCGGCTCATCAGGGTCTGCGAGGGACGACGGCGGGCGGCCACATCGTGATCGTCGAAGCGATGAACGCGCAGTTCCCCGGCGTCGTCGGGGACTGTGCGCCGAGTTCGGCTCCAGCGGAGCCCATGGCCATCGGAACTCGCCGGACCTCTCGCGGCACCACGGTGGGGACGCCCCGCTAATGTGACCCCGAGTGTTAACTGACCGCGTTTCGTCCACTGGCCAATCGAGCCGCATGAATGGAACCTGCCGCTGGACTCTCGCCGCCGCCTCGATGCTGCTCGCAATCGGGCTGTCGACGTCCGTGGAGGCCGGGCCCTCCGAGCCGACCGCGACGGTGCGTCACGTCGCTGGTGACGGTGCGCCACACATCGGCCTGATCGGCGACTCAACGTTGTCCGGTGTCCGCTGGTTCGAGGCGTACGGAGAGCTCGAGCGGTTCAACTTCATCTTCGACGCTGAGTCGTGTCGTCGCACGTTCGAGCGATCGTGCTGGAGTCGCGAGCAATACCGGCCACGTAATGCGCTCACTGCCCTTGAGGACGAGGCGGGTGAGTGGGGTGAGGTCCTGGTGGTGATGACCGGCTACAACGACTCCGCCGCCAGCTTCGCAGACGGTGTGGAGGCGATCATCGCCGAAGCACAGCGTCAGGGGATCGGCGCTGTGGTTTGGCTCTCGTTGCGGACCAAGGGAGTCGACTACGAGGAACCGCTCCATCTCGCGAATGGCAGTACCTACAGCGGCGCCAATCGTTCGCTGTATGAGCTTGCCGTCCAATTCGGCGGGTACCTGCAGATCGCGGACTGGGCGACGTTCTCGGCTGATTCGCCCGATTGGTTCGAATCCGACGGAGCGCATCTCACTCAATCCGGGGCCCAAGCAGTGACGGACTTCATCGTGAGTCAGGTCGACACAGTGCTCGCCGATGGATCGATCACCGCTGTCCCTCCTCCGTGGGAAGAGGTGCGTGAGGGGGACGAGGGCGAGATCGTCGTCGACGTGCAAGAGGCGCTGATCGCCGCGGGGGCCGTCGCAAGCCTCGTCGCGGATGGCGAGTTCGGCCCCCAGACGGTGGCAGCGGTAGCCGCGTTCCAGCGCTCCAACGGGATCATCGAGAGCGGCGCTGTCGACGGGCCGACCGCTGCTGCGCTCGGCCTGTACCAACCGCCCGCCACCACCCCGGTCGATATGGCCCTGAGCACGTCAGGCCCAGTCCCCAGTACCGTGGCTGCCACAGCCGGCTCCGAGCCTGACGATGGGGGAGGCGACCAGTTTCCCTACGGTGCGTGGTGGATGGCCTTGGTCGTAGGCGTGGCCGCTGTCTGGGTCGCCAGGCGACGAGAGGTGGCAGGTCGATCTGACTCGTCGTCCAACGTCGGCGCGTTCGGATCGGAGGACGGAGTCGTCACGGCAATGCCATACGACCACATGCGGGAGCTTGACGAGACAGCGGCAGGAGCCGACCTCTCGCGTTGAGCAACGGCGGCTGGGGCCGACCTGAGTCCGCCATTGACCCATCGCCGGTAGCGAATCGGCCGGGGTTTTGCATCAGGTCCTCAACGATCCTGAGAGGATCTAGAGATGCCGAAGATGCAGCAGTACACAGTCGAGTTCAAGGATCAGTCGGTGAGGTTTGTGTTCGAGTCGATCGAGCCGAACGAGTCGCGTGAGGCGTGCCGTCGGTTGGCGCCGAAGGTGAACGTGAAGGAGGTGACGCTGTACAACTGGGTGAAAGCAGCATCGCCGGTCACGTCGGGCGGTGCGGCCCGTGGCGTTGTTCGCGCCGCGACGCCGGGTCCTCTGCCGACAGCGTCGACCATCGCGGCGAACTCTCGTTCGGCCTCGGACCGGTTACCGCGTGGTCGAGCTTCGCCGTGCCGCCAGAGCGATCGCCGCTCCACATGATCTACTCGTGACCAGCGTCAACGACTTTGCTCGGAACCGCAACCGTCCGGGCAGCACAGAATACGAACCTGGCCATGATGACGAGATTCGAACTCGTGACCCTCACCTTGGCAAGGTTGTGGTCACCGTCCGTACCGTCCGTCTACTGCGGCGCAGTACTTCCACAGTCCGCAAAACCGTCCGTCCAGTCCGTCTGTTCCGTCTAGTTCGTATACCGGTCTACCATCACACGCGCGCTATGTGCTCAGCTTGCCTTGCGGACAACAGCATGGCCCCATTGCCCTGTCCATCTCGCGTCGCTCATTCGGTCGTGTCTTGACGAACCCCGTCAAGAGCACGATCACCCGCCCGGGCGCTATCCAATACGTAATCCGTGTTGGCCGACCCGAAAGACAAAGGCGCAGTTCCTGCAGCTTTCGTTCCAGTTGTTTCGTATGCGGTTCATCCAACAACGGACCGAATTCCCCAAGCCGATCGACATGGAATCCGACGCGGGCCTGATCGTCGATCAGCCACGACGGTGGCGGGTGGCTAGATAGTCGTCTGCCCATGCGCGGGTGCTGCGCCACTGTCCGTTTTGCCCTTTTTGGGCGCGGAGGCGACCCCGGTTCGCTGCAGTCCGCAACGCTCCTTCGTTGACGTCGCTGCCAGCGAGTGCTGCGAGAGGTACGAGCCGGTTCGGTCCAGCGACCGCCGGAACAATGAATCGGTACAGGTTGTCCATCACGGCTCGGGCCAGCATCTCGCCCAACGGCCCA